>NZ_JBHVEG010000107.1:0-20951 GCF_042802395.1 Promicromonospora sp. NPDC057488 | reverse complement strand
AGCTTGTCGAGACCCGGGTCTCGACAAGCTCGACCGGCAGCGGGCGGGGTTCTGATTGAATCCGACGGAATTGGTCGTGTTTTCTGCCGGGTCGTTGACGGAAAAATTCGGGGGTCCCTATGGTCGCCAGCATGTCGACGACGACAACACCGGGCAGCGCCGCACGGCGCGCCCACGAGAGCCGCGTGGTGGCCGCGCTGCGTGACGGGCCCCTGAGCCGCGCCGAGCTCGCCCGCCGCGTGGGGCTGTCCCGCACCACCCTGTCCGAGACCACGGCCGAGCTGCTGCGCCGCGGCGCCGTCGTCGTGGTCGACACCGACGCCGCCACGCGGCGCGGCAGCGGCCGGCCCGCCGAGCGGCTCGCGCTCGACCCGGGCTCGGGCCAGTACCTCGGCGTCGACTTCGGCCACCGCCGGGTGCGCGCCGCCGTGGCGGACGCCGCCCGCGAGACCGTCGCGTCCGGCGTCGAGCACTACGACGACGACACCCCGTGGACCGAACGCCTCGACCGCGCCTTCCGGCTGGTCGACCGGCTCGCGAAGGAGCACGGCCTGCACTTCGGCGAGCTCCAGGCGGTCGGCATCGGCGTCGTCGGGCCGTACGGCGGGTGGCGTGTCGACGGCAAGCAGGTCTCCTGGGCCCGCCGCTCCGCCCCGCACGACGTGCACGGCGCGTTCGCCGAACGCTTCGGCGCGCCCGTCGTCGTCGACAACAACACGCGCCTGGCGGCGCTCGCGGAGGCGGTCTCCCAGCCCGAGAACGCGACCGACCTGCTGTACGTGCGGCTGTCGGACGGCGTCGGCGGCGGGCTCGTCGTCTGCGGCCGGATCGGCACCGGGGCGCACGGGTTCGCCGGCGAGCTGGGGCACGTGTCGGTGGACCCCGCCGGCAGCCGGTGCCGCTGCGGCAAGCGCGGCTGCCTGGAGACCGTGGCCTCCGCCCCGGCGGTGCTCGCGGCGTGCCGCGCCAAGGGTGTCGAGGTGAGCACTTTCGACGACCTCGCCGCCGTCGTGGCCACCAGCGACCCGGTGGTCGAGGGCGTGCTGCGCGACGTCGGCGCCGCCGTCGGCCGCGTGCTGAGCATGGCGGCCCTGACCCTGGACCCCGACGAGATCGTGATCGGCGGCGAGATCGTGCACGTCGCGCCCGTGATCGTCGAGCAGGCCGCCGCCACGCTGCGCTACGAGCTGCACCCGCTGCCCACCGACGAGCCCGTCGTCGTCCGGGCCGGACGCCTGCGCGACACCGACGGGGCGCTGGGCGCCCTTGCCGCCGCCTTCCATCTCTCCCCGCTCCTGGTCGGCTACCCCCAGCCCGAGGCCGCCGACGGACGCGAGGACCTGCGCGGAACCCTGCGCACCCCCATACCCGCACCACTGCACGCACGCCTGAGGAGAGCCCTGTGACCACGTCGACCGTGTCGACCCCCACCCCGGCGAGGAACGGGTCACCACCCCGCCGCCGGGCGGGCAAGCACACCACGCTGCTGGCCCTGAACGCCGTCTCGATCGTGGGCGGCATCGGGGTCTGGTGGGTGCTGGCCCTGAGCGGCCTCCAGCTCCCGACGCCGCCCGAGGTGCTGGCCAAGGCCGTGGACCTGGCGGTCAGCGGCACACTGGCCGAGGACCTGCTGGCCAGCCTCGGCCGGGTCCTGGCCGGGTTCCTGCTCGGCTCGGCCGCCGCGATCCCCGTCGGGTTCCTCATGGGCTGGTACACGCCCGCCCGCGGCCTGTTCGAGCCGTGGATCCAGTTCTTCCGCACCATCCCGCCGCTGGCGCTGCTGCCGCTCGTGCTGGTGCTGATGGGCATCGGCGAGCTGCCCAAGGTGTTCGTCATCTTCCTCGCCGCGTTCCTGGCCTGCGTCATCTCGACGTACCAGGGCGTCGTCAGCGTGGACCGGACGCTCATCAACGCGGCCCGCGTGCTCGGCGCCAATGACGGCACGATCTTCCTGCGCGTGGTGGTGCCGGCGTCCTCGCCGTTCATCCTCGTGGGCATGCGCGTGGGCCTCGGCTCGGCGTGGGCCACCCTCGTGGCCGCCGAGCTGCTGGCCGCGCAGGCGGGCCTCGGGTTCCGCATGCAGCAGGCCCAGACCTACTACGACCTCGCGACGATCTTCGTCTCCATCGTCGCGATCGGCGTGCTCGGCCTCGTGATGGACCGGCTGCTGCTGCTCGCGGAGACCCGGCTGACCGGATGGCAGGAACGACGATGAGCACCAACACCCCCACCCTGACGGGCACCGCCAAGATCTCCGTGCGGGACACCCGCAAGACGTTCGCCCTCAAGGACGAGGAGTTCGTCGCGCTCGACGGCGTCTCGCTGGACGTGGCCGACAACGAGTTCGTCACCGTCGTGGGCCCCTCGGGCTGCGGCAAGTCCACCCTGATGAACATCGTCGCGGGCCTGGAGACGCCGACGTCGGGCGAGGTGCTCGTGGACGGCGCCGGCGTGACCGGTCCCGGACCGGAACGCGGCGTCATCTTCCAGCAGTACGCGCTGTTCCCGTGGCTCACGGTGCGCAAGAACGTCGAGTTCGGCCTCAAGGTGGCCGGCCTGCCCGCCGCCGAGCGGCGCGAGCGCGCCGAGCACTACGTGCGCCTGGTGGGCCTGGAGCAGTTCGCGGACGCGCTGCCCAAGACGCTGTCCGGCGGCATGAAGCAGCGGTGCGCCATCGCCCGCGCCTACGCCGTCAACCCGTCGATCCTGCTGATGGACGAGCCCTTCGGCGCGCTCGACGCCCTGACGCGCGTGCGGCTGCAGGAGCAGCTCCTGGACACCTGGAGCACCGAGAAGCGCACCGTCCTGTTCATCACGCACGACGTCGACGAGGCGGTCTTCCTGGCCGGCCGCGTGGTGGTCATGGCCGCCCGGCCGGGCCGCATCCACGAGGTGATCGACGTCGACCTGCCGTACCCGCGCACCGAGGAGGTGCGGCTCAGCCCGCAGTTCGCGGAGCTGCGCAACCGCGTGTGGCGGGCCGTGTACCACCAGACCACAGGCACCCAGACCTCCACCCAGACCTCCATCCAGACCCAGAACTGAGGACACCCCCATGCGATCTTCCAGGAGAACTCTCGCCGCGGCCGCGGCCGGTCTCGCCCTCGTGCTGTCCCTCGGCGCCTGCTCGTCCGAGGGCGGCGCCGGGGGCGAGGACGGCACGATAGAGGTCAACTTCGGCTACATCCCCGACTTCAACGGCACCAGCCTGCTGGCCATCGCCGAGGACCAGGGGCTGTGGGCGGAGCACGGCATCGACGCCACGACGTCGTCGTTCACCAACGGGCCGCTGCAGATCCAGGCGCTCGGCACGGGCGACCTCGACTTCGGGTACATCGGCCCCGGCGCGTTCTGGCTGCCCGCCTCCGGGCAGGCCAAGGTCGTCGCGCTGAACACCCTCGGCCGGGCCGACCGCGTGGTCGCGCAGCCCGGCATCGAGTCCGTCGAGGACCTGAAGGGCAAGACGGTCGCGGTGCCGGAGGGCACGTCGGGCGACATGATCCTCACCCTCGCCCTCCAGGAGGCGGGCATGACCAAGGACGACGTCGAGCTGGTGCCCATGGAGCCGCCGGCCATCGTGGCCGCGCTCTCCTCCGGGCAGGTCGACGCCGCCGGCTTCTGGTACCCGGCGCTCGCGACGGTCAAGAAGCAGGTGCCCGACCTCGTGGAGCTGGCCCAGAACAGCGACTTCGAGGAGACCGTCGCGTTCCCGACGGCGTTCGTGGCCGGCAACGACGTGGTGGCCGACGACCCCGAGAAGGTGGACGCCGTGCTCAAGGTGCTGCGCGAGGCGATGGCCTACCGTGCCGAGAACATGGACGAGGCGATCGCGCTCACCGCCGAGTTCAACGACCTCCCGGAGGCGGACGTCGAGGCGGACGCCGCGAACGTCCAGGTGCTCGACGCCGCCGAGATCGACGGGCTGACCCAGGACGGCACCACCGACACGTGGCTGACCGGCATGCAGGACTACTTCGTCGGCGCAGGCCAGCTCCCGGAGGCCGTGGATCCCGCCGAGTTCTACCTGGGCGACCAGTTCGTCAAGGCGGGTGAGTGACGCGGTGGGTGACGCAGCGGCAGCCAAGAACGTCCTGTTCCTGATGACCGACCAGCACCGGGCCGACACGCTGGGCGCCTACGGCAACCCGCTGGCGTCGACGCCGGTGCTGGACGGGCTCGCGGCGTCCGGCACGCGGTTCGACCGCTGGTACACGCCGACGGCGATCTGCACGCCGTCACGCGCGAGCCTGCTCACCGGGCAGGCGCCGTTCCGGCACCAGGTGCTGGCCAACCACGAGCGCAACGTGGGTTACCAGGAGGACCTGGCCGAGGGCACCTTCACGTTCGTCGAGGCGCTGCGCGACCACGGGTACAACACCGGCCTGGTCGGCAAATGGCACGCGGGCACGGAGAAGAACGCGGCGTCGTTCGGGTTCGACGGGCCGGACCTGCCCGGGTGGCACAACCCGGTCGACAACCCGGACTACCTGGCCTACCTGGCCGAGCACGACCTGCCGCCGTACGAGATCAGCGACCGCGTGCGCGGCACGCTGCCCAACGGCGGGCCGGGCAACCTGCTCGCCGCCCGGCTGCACCAGCCGGTCGAGGCCACCTTCGAGGCCTACCTGGCCACGCGCACCATCGAGCTGCTGGAGCGGTACGCGGACGACTTCCGGTCGGGCCGGCGGCCGTTCTTCCTGGAGCTGAGCTTCTTCGGGCCGCACCTGCCGTACATCGTGCCGGACGAGTACTTCGACCTGTTTGACCCGGCCGACGTCGAGCTGCCCGCCTCGATCGCGGAGACCTTCGAGGGCAAGCCGCCCGTGCAGGCCAACTACAGCGCGCACTGGACGTTCGACACCATGCCGATCGAGGTGACGCGCAAGCTCATCGCGGTCTACTGGGGCTACGTGACGCTCATCGACCAGCAGATCGGGCGGGTCATGGACGCGCTGGAGCGGCTGGGGCTCGTGGACGACACGGCGGTGTTCTTCACGTGCGACCACGGCGAGTTCACCGGCGCGCACCGGCTGCACGACAAGGGCCCGGCGATGTACGAGGACATCTACCGCACGCCCGGGCTGCTGCGGGTCCCGGGCGGACCGGCGGGCCAGGTGCGCACCGAGTTCGTGAGCCTGCTGGACTGCACGGCCACGATCCTGGAGCTGGCCGGCATCGACCCGGCGCCCGCCGTCGACTCGCGGAGCCTGCTGCCGCTGGCCGCGGGCGAGGACGTCCCGTGGCAGCAGGACATCGTGTGCGAGTTCCACGGGCACCACTTCCCGTACCCGCAGCGCATGCTGCGGGAGGACCGGTACAAGCTCGTGGTCAACCCGGACTCGGTCAACGAGCTCTACGACCTGCACACCGACCCGGACGAGCTGACCAACGCCTACGCCGACCCGGCGCTGGCCGACGTGCGCCGGCGCATGATGGGGCGGCTGTACCGGCTGCTCCGGGATCGCGGCGACAACTTCTACCACTGGATGACCACGATGTACGACGTCGGGGAGGTCGACCACGACCCGACCCAGTCGGGTCTGGACGAGACGACGTACGCGGCGCGCTGAGCGGGTGGCGGGGCGGGCCGGCCGCGGTCACGCCCCGCGCAGGTAGTCGAGCATGAGGTCGAACGCGGCCTCGAGCTGGTCGGACCGGCCCGTGGCGCGCAGCACCTGGACCCCGCCCTGGATCCCGGCGACGAAGGCCGCCGCGGTCCGGTCGGGGTCCAGGTCCGCGCGCACCTGGCCGCTCGCCTGCATCGCGACGATCCCGGCGCGGATCGCGCGCTGCCACTGCGCCAGCAGCTCCGTGATCACCTCGGCGGTGCCGGGCGAGCCCGACATCTGGTCCATGAGCGCGCCGAGCGGGCAGTGCCGGCCCTGGGCCTGGTAGCGGGCGACCACGGCGTCGCGCCATGCGGTCCACGACTCCCACGAGTCGAGCGCGCTGAGGTGCGGCTCCTGGTCGGTCAGCACGCCGTCCGCCTCGTGCCGCGCGACGGCGAGCAGCAGCCCCTCCTTGCCGTCCGGGAAGTAGTGGAAGATCTGGCCCTTGCTGGTGCGGGTCACCGCGCCGACGTCGTCCAGCGTGACGGAGCCCGGGCTGTTGCCGCGCAGGTACTCGGCGGCGCCCTCGATGATGCGCTGCCGGGTCGCCTGGCCCTTCGGGGTGAGCTTCACGCGCACGACGGTACGGGCGTTCTTCTGGACTTGCTAGTCCAAAATTCGGTTCCTAACGTCGCGGGCATGACGCAGAGAGTCGTGACACAGAGGCTGCAGGGCCGGACCGCCCTGGTGACCGGGTCCACCAGCAACATCGGCCGCGCGATCGCCCAGGCGCTCGCCGCGGAGGGCGCGCACGTCGTCGTCTCGGGGCGGGACCAGGAGCGCGGGGAGGCCGTCGTGGCCGGTATCCGGGCCGACGGCGGGGCGGCGGAGTTCGTCCGCGCCGACCTGGACGGCACGCCCGAGGCCAGCCACGCCCTGGCCGACGCGGCGGCGGAGGCGCTGGGCGGGCGGATCGACGTGCTGGTGAACAACGCGGGCATCTACCGCACGGCCCCGACGCTGGCCGACACCGACGCCGAGGCCCTCGACCGGCTCTACGCCGTGAACGTGAAGGCCCCGTACTTCCTCACGCAGGCCGTGGCGCCGCGCATGGTGGCCGACGGCGGCGGCGCGATCGTCAACCTCGGCTCCTGGGTGGCGCGGCTCGCGGCGCCGTCGGGCGGCGCCTACGCCTCGACCAAGGCCGCGATGGAGTCGCTGACGCGGTCCTGGGCCGCCGAGCTCGGGTCGCAGGGCGTGCGCGTCAACGCCGTCTCCCCGGGCGTCGTCCGCCCGCCCGACCTGGACCCGGCCGTCTCCTTCTCGGAGAACATGACCGTCGGGACGCCGGCCGGTGCGCCGGGGCACCCGGACGCGATCGGCGCGGCGGTGGTCTACCTCGCCTCGGACGACGCGCGGTTCGTGCACGGGACGGTGCTCGACGTCGACGGCGGGCGCACGGGCGTGGCGGTCGTCGCCTCGTGATCGCCGGCGGCCCGGCCCCGAAGTAACGACCATGCATCTGCTGCCAGCATGGCGCTGGATCTGGCAGCAAGTGCATGGTCCGGCATCGGATGAAAGTGACGCTTGTCGGTAGATTTCACCCAAAGTTTACTGATGTCACCTCAGGTCAGGGTCCCGCCGTGTCAGGGTGAGCGAGGCACCGGGGCCCGCAGGGGGTCGCGGGCCGTCGCACACGGAGGTCGACGATGCGCACACGTCTCGTACGGGCACGGGGTCTGGGTCGGGTCTGGGGGAGCGGGCTGTCGGCGCTCGCCGTCGCGGCCGGGGTGCTGGTGGCGCCGGGCGCGGTCGCGCAGGACGTCGCTACGTCGGTTGCGTCGGCGGCGACGGCGACCGCTGGGGCGCAGTCCGTCGCCGACGTCCCTTCCGGCTACTACGACAGCGCCGAGGGCCTGACGGGCGAGGCGCTCAAGGCCGAGCTGAACGACATCATCAGCGTGAGCGACTCGGTGTCGTACAGCGAGGTGTGGGACGGCCTGATGGCCAGCGACGAGGACCCCGCGAACCCGGACAACGTGATCCTCCTGTACACCGGCGAGTCGCGGGCCAAGGGCCTGAACGGCGGCGACGTCGGCGACTGGAACCGGGAGCACGTCTGGGCCAAGTCGCACGGCGACTTCGGCACGGCCACCGGGCCCGGCACCGACCTGCACCACCTGCGGCCCGCCGACGTCCAGGTCAACGGCATCCGCGGCAACAAGGACTTCGACGACGGCGGCAGCGCGGTCTCCGGCGCGCCCGGCAACTACACCGACTCCGACTCGTTCGAGCCGCGGGACGACGTGAAGGGCGACGTCGCGCGGATGATCCTGTACATGGCCGTGCGCTGGGAGGGCGAGGACAGCTTCGCCGACCTGGAGCCCAACGACACCGTGAACAACGGCTCGGCGCCGTACCACGGCAAGCTCTCCACGCTGCTGGAGTGGAACGACGCCGACCCGGTGTCCGCGTTCGAGGCCAACCGGAACGACGTCATCTACGAGCAGTTCCAGCACAACCGGAACCCGTTCATCGACCACCCGGAGTGGGCCGACGCGATCTGGGGCTGACCGTCCGACCCCGCCCACGTGTCAGACGTACAGGTCACCCGGGGGACCTGTACGTCTGACACGTGCCGCGTGCCTACCCTGGAGAGAGCACCGGAGGTGGTCACCGTGTCGCACGAGGTCACGTCAGCCCCGCGGATCCCGCCGCGCTGGTTCGTCCGGCTCGCCTGGCAGGTGCACCGCGGCATGTACCGCGTCAGCGGCGGAAGGCTCGGCCTCCGCCGCCCCCGCGGACACCGCTGGGGGATGCTGCGCGTGACCACCACGGGGCGGCGCACCGGGTGCGAGCACAGCGTGATCCTCGCCTACCTGGAGGACGGCGCCGACCTGGTCGCCCTCGCGATGAACGGCTGGGCCGACGGCGAGCCCAGCTGGTGGCTCAACCTCAAGGTGCACCCCGAGGCCACCGTGGACCTGGTCGGCGAGTCCCGCACGGTGCGCGCCCACGCCGCCCAGGGCGCCGAGCGGGACCGGCTCTGGGCCGCGTGGCGCACCTACGACCACCGGCTCGACGCCTACGCCGCGCTGCGCACCACCGAGACGGCGGTCGTGGTCCTGGAGCGGTGGGAGGAGCCCCGGCATTCCTGAGCCGGGTCGCACCCGAGGCGGGACGACGGCGCCGGTCCCACGGTGGCCGGTCACAGCGTGGCCGTCGCCAGCGCTTCCTTGTGCCCGCCGAGCGTGATCTCGATGCGGTCCATGTCCGTGAGTGACACCGCCGTCGACGCGTCGAGGCCCGTCGTCTCGCCGCCCGACCACGACCACGTGGCCGCGACCGTGCGCGCGCCGTCCCGGCCCACCAGCACCAGCTCGTACCTGATCGGCTCCGGCGGGACGTAGGCGCCCTCGGGCGGCTGCTGCCCCGGGTCGGGCGGGTAGTGGCAGCTCCACCGGAACTTGGTGCCCCAGGTCGTGGGCGTCGCCACCACCTCGGCGCGCATGTCGGCGCCGGCCACGGGGCGCAGCTCGATGGTCCGGGCCTCGGTCGCCGTGGTTCCGGGAGGCGTGCTCGACGCGGGGCCCGACGACGGCGCGCCCGACGACGCCGGGCCCGATGACGCGGTGGCGCCCGCCCCGAGCGGGGCGGCGTCGTCCGGCGTGCCGAACAGGCCGCCCGCGGAGAGCACCGAACCGCCCACCGCCCCGGCGACGACCAGGGCGCTGGCGGCCACGGCGCCCAGGGCGCGGCGCCGGAACCGGGAGCGGCGCGCGGCGCGGGCCAGCGGCGCGAGCGGGATCACCGGTGCGCGCCCGGCGGGCGACGCGCCGCCGTCGTCGGCCAGGCGGCCCCCGACGCCGAGCGCGCCGCCGGCCACTGCCTCGTCCGGAGCGGCGTCCTCCTCGGTCAGCGCCCGCGCGTGCGCGGGGCTGATGGTGCCGAGCAGGCCCGGCAGGCCCGCGAGCTCGGCCACGGCGGAGCGGCACGCGGCGCACCCGGCCAGGTGCCGCTCGTAGGCGCGCCGGTCGCTCGGGCCGAGGGCGCCGAGCACGTAGGCCGCGTCCCACTCGGCGAACTCGTCGCCGTCTCCAGTCCCCGCCGGGATCATGCCGTGACTCCTTTCTCCTGCAGCGCGAGCCGCAGCGCCCGCAGGCCGTAGTGCAGGCGGGACTTGACCGTCCCGGCCGGGACGCCCAGCTCGGCCGAGAGCTCGGCCACCGAGCGGCCGCCGTAGTACGCGCCCACCACCACCGCGCGGTGCGGCGGCGAGAGCGACAGCAGCGCGTCGGCGACCAGCCACGAGTCCAGCACGGCCTGGGTCGTGTCGCGACCCTCCCGGTCGGGCACGTGCCCGGTGGGGTGCTCGCGGGCGCGCCGGGCGCTGCGGAGGTGGTCGACCGAGAGGTTGCGCGCCACCGTGAACAGCCAGGCGCGCACGGAGTCCTCGGACCGTTCGAGCACCTCGGGGTGCCGCCAGGCACGCAGCAGGGTCTCCTGCACCACGTCGCGCGCCTCCTCCTCGTCACCCGTGCGGCGCACGACGTACCGGTACAGCGCGTCGGCGTGCGTGTCGTGCACCGCCTCGAGGAGCTCGTCCTCGGCACCCACGAGCGGCTCCTTCCGTGTGTGTCGGTGTCGGTTACCCGGTCCGGTCGTCTAGCGCGTCACTCGCCGGGGGCGAGCTGCAGCGAGAACTCGATGCTGCCCTCATCCTCCACCGTCACGAACCCGAGGTCCGGCGCCTCGACGCCGAAGTCCTCGAACGTGACCGGCACACTGCCCACCACCTGCACGGGGTCGCCGCTGGTCGCGTCGCCCGCCACCTCGGCGTCGACCGTGGCCGGCTGCGTGACGCCGTGCACGGTGAGCTCGCCGGTCAGCGCGACCGACGTCGCGCCCTCCTCGATCGGCGCCGGCTCCGTGAGCGTGAACGTCGCCGTCGGGAACTGGCCGACCTCCATCGCGTTGTCGCGGAAGTACGCGTCGCGGTTGGCCTCGTCCGTGGCCACGCTCGCGATGTCCACCTCGATGTCGGCGGCCGTGATCGCGCCGTCCGCCACCGTGACCGAACCGGTGACGTCCTCGGTGCGCCCGGTCACCGTCACGTCCTCGCCCTGGAGCACCTCGTCGACGCGGTAGCCCGCGAAGGACCCGTCGGTCACGGTCCACGTGCCGGCCGCGGCCTCGGCGTCGGGCAGCGGGGCCGCCGACGTCGCCAGGCTCGGTGCCTCCGCCGCCGCCTCGTTCGCGCGGTCCGCGTACAGGCCCGGCCCCCAGATGAAGGCCGCCGCACCGACCACGACCACAGCCGCTCCGACGCCGATCCCTACCTTGGTCCCTCTGCGCACGCTCCGCCCCTCTCGTCGCAGGCCGACCGGATGCCGGCCTCTGCCCGGTACTACGGGCGAAAAGGCCGATCGGTTCAATCGGGCTCGGATCGGGTTCGGGCCGGACTCATCGACTTCGGTCCCCTGCTCCGAGACCGGTCAATCGTCCGACCGGTCTCAGGACAACCGGCCGATCTCACCTGCCCCCGGGGGATAGGGGTGAGAGAGGCGAGAGGGCGATGAGTTTGGGGGGCCAGGGGCGTCCACAGGGGCGGGGGTGTGTTGCACCGCCCCGGTCCGAGCGCACCTGGAGGCAGTATGACCGACACCTTCGACGTCGACGTGACCCGCGACCTCGACGGACCCGTGGAGGCGGCGTGGGCCGCGTGGAGCACGCCCGACGGGCTGCGCGCCTGGTGGGGGCCCGGCGCGTTCACCTGCCCCGCGGCCGAGGTCGACCTGCGGGTGGGCGGCCGGGCCCTGCTCGCGATGCGCGCCCCCGCCGAGTACGGCGGCGGCGACACGTGGTCCACCTGGGACTTCACGGTCGTCGAGCCGGTGCGGCGCATCGAGTACACGTTCCGGTTCAGCGACGCCGCCGGGGCTCCGGAGGCACCGCCGATGCCGGACGTGCCCGCCGAGGGGCACCACGAGGTCGAGATCACCGGCCTGGGCGACGGGCGCAGCCGCATCCACATGGTCGAGCACGGGTACACCAGTGCGGCGGCCCGCGACATGTCGCAGCAGGGCCTGGAGGCGTGCCTCGACAAGATGGCCGGCTACGTGGCGGGCCGCTGACACCGTCACCTGCGCCCCTCGCCCCGGCGTCCGACGCGGAGCAGGACGACGGCGAGGCCGACCAGCAGCAGCCCCGCCACCGGTGCCTGCGCCAGAGCGGCCGGCGCGCCCCACGCGTCGGCAGCCCGGCCCGCGAGCGACGCCGCCAGCGCCGAGCCGGCGGCGCTCGCGGAGTTGTTCCAGGTGAACGCCTGGGTGAGCACGGACGGCCGCACCGACCGCTCGGTCAGCACGGTGAGCAGCACCAGCGTGGGCGGCACGGCGGCCTCCGTGAGCACCAGGGCCGCGCCGAGCCAGGCCGCCGACGGCGCGAACGGCAGCAGCGCCGCCGTCGCCGTCAGGTAGGTGGTGACGACCACGAGCTGCGTTGGGGCCGGGGTGCCGCGCCGTCGTCGGCCGTACAGCCAGCCCGAGGCGAGCCCGGCGAGGCTCCCGGCGGCGATGACCGGCGTCGCCGCCGCGGGCGTGCCGTGGCCGACGGCGAACGCCGTGACCGCCACGCCCATGGTGCCGAAGTAGAGGCCGATCGCGAGGTTGAGCAGGGCCAGCAGCAGGAACGCCGGCGTCAGCAGGGACGATCGCGCGGCGTGCTCGGCATCGGCGTGCGGCGGGTGCGGCGGGGGAGCGGTGCGGCGCTGGAGGGCCAGGGCGGTGCCGCCGCCGAGGATCAGCCCGGCCGCGACGAGGCTGGCCGCCGTCGCGTGCCCCGCCGCGCCCAGCGCGGTGACCAGCACCGGGCCGAGCAGGAAGCTCGTGGCGTTCGCGAGCGACTCCAGCGAGAACGCGGTGGGCAGGTCGTCGTCCCGCGTGCCGCGCAGCAGGTGCGCCCAGCGGGCGGCGGACAGGGCGCCGAGCTGGGGCACGGCCGCGCCCGCGCAGGCCGCGGCGACCACGGCGGCGGCCGGCGTCGTCGACAGCAGGACGCCGGCGACGGCGCAGCCGTGCGCGACCAGGTAGAGCGGGAGCGTGCGGGTCTGGCCGAACCGGTCGACCAGCCGGGCCAGGTGCGGGCCGACGAGCGCCTCCGCGAGGGCGAAGGCGGCGGTGGCCAGGCCGGCCGTCGCGTAGGAGCCGGTGCGGTCGTGCAGCAGCCAGACCAGGCCGAGGCCCGTCATGGCGATGCCGACCCGGCCGGAGCCGGCGCTGATGAAGAAGGCGGCGGCGCCGGGCGCGCGCAGCAGTGAGCGGTAGCCGCCGGTGGCAGCAGACATGGGTGTCCTTCGTCGCCGTCCGGCGGGACGGGCCACCCGGGGTCGCCGGCGCCTGGTGCTGCGAAGTGCTGCTGGGGTGCGACCCGTGGCCCGCCTGGGGGCATCCTGGGCTGCGGTGGGACGGGACACGCGCCCCTGCCGCCGCCCCCGACACCGGGCGGTAAGCAAACGATGTGCCCGGGCCGATGCGGACCCGGACGACTGCGCAGGACGCTAGCAGGACGCCGCGGTCAGCGGAACCTCGTCGTGCCGGGCGACGCCGAACGTGCCGCCCGGATATCGCAGCCCGGAGAAGTACATGTTGGTGTGGGCCACGATCTGCTCGCCGGTGATCGGCACTCCGTCCCACGCGGTGTCGGTCGTGGTGTGCGCGTCGCTCACGAGCGTCACGTCGTAGCCGAGCGCGGCGGCCCGCTGCGTCGTGGTGCGCACGCAGAAGTCGGACTGCGCGCCGGCCACGACCAGCCGCGTCGTACCGAGGCCGGTCAGCACGTGGGTGAGGTCGGTGTCGGCGAACGAGTCGCGGTACGCCTTGTGCACCAGCGGCTCGTCCGCGCGCCGGGCCAGCCCGTCGGCGAGGTCCCAGCCCGGTGTGTCCCGCTCCAGGCCGGGCTCGTGGTGCTGCACCCAGACGACCGGCGTCCCGGCGTCACGGGCCCGCCCCACCAGGGCGGCCGAGCGGGCGACGACGCCGTCGGCGTCGAAGCAGCCGCGGACGACATCGGCCTGGAGGTCGATCAGGAGGACGGCGGTGGTCATGGGCAGGAAACCTCGTGGAAGTCGTCGGGGTCGGCGAAGGGGAACTGGTAGCAGATGGACTCCACCTCGCCGGTGTAGCCGCCCATCCAGTCCGTGATCTCGCGAGAGTACTTGACCACCACGTGGCCCGATGTCTCCTCTACGACCGTCCCGTCCTCGATCGACTCCGGCACGGCCCGCAGGTTCAGCTCGTTGCGGTCCAGGTCGGCCAGGCGCCACGCCCATCGGTCCTGGGCGGTGTCGTACCCGGCCGTGCCGAGCGCCACGAGGGGGACGACGACGGTCGCGATGACGACCGCGGCGACGATCCAGCGCATGCGATGGCGGGGCTCTGCGGTCATGGGTCGTATCGTGCCAGGTGAGCGGGCCGGCCGAACCAGCCCAGAGCGGGCGCGCCGTCCGGACCCGCGCTACCGCGCCAGGCGCATCGCGATGCTCGCCGGCGCCGTCTCGACGAAGCCCAGGCTGCGGTACAGGGGCCGGCCCGGCTCGTCCGCGTTCAGCGTGATGTAGGCGCCGGCCGGGGCGCGGTCCGCGATCTGGTCCAGGAGCCACGTCATCACCCGGCGGCCCAGGCCCCGGCTCTGGTGCTCGGGCAGCGTCGCGATGTCGGCGATGTGGAAGTACCAGCCGCCGTCGCCGAGCGTGCGCCCCATGGCGACGGCGCGGTCCGTCGCGGCCTCGCGGACGTGGCAGAAGGCCCAGCTCGCCGTCAGCACGGGCGCGGCCTGCTCGGCCGACTTGGGGGACAGGCCGGCGGCCGAGCGCAGGTGCAGGTACTCGTCGACGCTGGGGGCGGTCGGGACCAGGACGTAGGGGACGTCGCTCATGCGAGCACCCTATGCAGTCGGACGGCGTGGCAGTCGGACGGCGTGCCCGCGCGCTCTCGCGGGCGGGCGGCCCCCGTAGAGTCTGCGCATGCTCCGGACCCGCACCGTCGTGAAGCTCGTGCTCGCGGGCCTGGTGCTCGTCGGCGTGGTCCTGGCGGCGCCCCCGCTGTGGCTGGCCGTCGACGAGGCCGCGGTGCCGCCGTCGTCGACCTTCCCCGACCTGCCCGACGGGGCCCGGGTCACCACCGTCGACATGGGTTGCGGTTCCGGCGGCTGCTGGCGCGAGCTGACCGTCCAGGCCCCCGACGGCGCGACCGGGGCGGAGCTCGTGGCCGCGGTGCTGCCCGACGGCTCGGAGTGCGTCGCCCGGAGCCTGATCGACCGCCGCCGGGTGTGCACCGGGGTGATCGAGACCGCGAAGACGAACCTGGCCGAGGACGACGCCGTGCGGTTCTACGTGCAGTACGACCGGTCGTGACCCCGGACCCCGCTACCGTGGCTGCGCATGACGCATGCCGACACCGTGATCGACGCCGACCTGATCCGGGACCTGCTCCGCGAACAGCACCCTGACCTGGCGGAACTCCCGCTGGAGCTCGGCGCTCGCGGCTGGGACAACCAGCTCTGGCGGCTCGGCGACGAGCTCGCCGTCCGGCTGCCGTGGGCCACGGAGTCCGCGGACGACCTGCTGCGCAAGGAGCACGCCTGGCTACCCGCCCTGGCCCCGGACCTGCCGCTGCCGGTCCCGGTGCCGCAGCGGCTGGGCGAGCCGGCCGAGCGGTTCCCGCGGCCCTGGCTCGTGACCACCTGGGTGCCGGGCGCGCCGGCTGACCGCGTGCCCGTCACCCGGGGCGAGGAGGCCGCTCGGGCGCTGGCCGGGTTCCTGACGGCGCTGCACCGGCCCGCCCCGGAGGGGGCGCCGTCGGGCCGCGGCCGGGGTGGGGCCCTCGCCGAGCACACCTCGGGCTTCGCGCTGCAGCTCGCCGAGACCGTGGAGCGTGGCCTGGTCGCCGACCCGGAGGCGGTGCGCGCCGTCTGGGACGACGCCGCCGCGGCGCCCGGGTGGGCGGGCCCGCCGCTCTGGCTGCACGGCGACCTGCACCCGGCCAACGTGCTGACTGCGGACGGCACCCTGTGCGGCGTCATCGACTTCGGCGACCTGTTCGCCGGCGACCCGGCCGTCGATCTCGCCGCGACCTGGCTGCTCCTGCCGGACGGCGGCGTCGACGCCTTCCACGCCGCCTACGAGCCGGCCGTGGACGACGCGACCCTCCGGCGCGCCCGCGGCTGGGCCGTGGCGAAGTCGCTGGTCGGGCTGCTCATCGGCGAGGCAGGCGTGCACGGCCGGCCAGGCGGCAAGAAGTCGTGGGGTCCGCCGGCACGGGCGTCGCTGGAGCGGCTGCTGGCGACGGCGTGACGTCGGTTCGCTGCCGCTAGGCGGCGAGCTCCGCCAGGAGGCGCTCACGGAGCCGGACGAGCTGGTCGGCCGACTCGGCCGGGCTGACCCCGTCGGTGAAGACGGTCGCGGCGGCGACCTCGCCGGCCAGCGGGTCAGCGACCCAGCGCGCGATCCAGTCGTGGCCCTCGATGATCCAGTCCTTGCCCCGGCTGGTGACCGCGCGCTCGCGCAGCACGGTCACCGACCGCTCGGGGTCGGGGCTCGGCACCAGGTGGACGACGTCGGGGACCGGCGCCAATGCACGACGCACCTGGTCGGCGTGGTCGGGAACGGTGAAGCTGGTGTAGCCCGCGCCGAACGCGATGACCGCCTCCGCGTGGTCCTCGACGACGCGCTGCACGGCGTGCGCGCGGGCGGGCTCCCACTCGCGTTCCGCGACGGCCCAGCCCACGGCGGCGTCTCGCTCCAGGAGCCGGTCCAGGCTCCAGCCGACCTCGGCGCAGTAGGTCCAGGCGATCTCGTCGATGTCCACGAACGGGAGCCCGATCCGTTCGGCGACGAGCGCGCCGAGCGTGGACTTCCCTGCCGCGAGCGGGCCGACCAGGATCATCGAGAGCCTCCGGTAACTGGGTGAAATATCCCAGTATCACCTATAGGTCGGGCTCCGCGGGGCCGTGCCTCAGGCGACTCCCGGCCGGTGGTGGTCCAGGTAGTTCTGCGTGGTGGTCAGAGTCTTCATGTCGGGCATCCGGTCGAGGTACACGAGCCCGTCGAGGTGGTCGATCTCGTGCTGGAAGACACGGGCCGCGTACCCCGTGATCTCGCTGGTGAGTGCCTGCCCGGTCTCGTCGGTGTACCGCACCGTGATGCGCTCGGACCGCGGCACCAGCCCCATGTACCCGGGCACGCTGAAGCAGCCCTCCCAGTCGAGCACCGTCTCGGCGGAGCGCTCCAGGACGGTGGGGTTCAGGATCTGGATCAGACCGGTCTCGGGCCGGTCGGGGAACACCTCGGTCCTGCGGACCTCGACGATCGCGGCTCGCACCGAGACGCCGATCTGCGGCGCCGCCAGACCGGCGCCCTTGAGGCTGCGCAGCAGGGTCGTCAGGGCGTCGAGGACCTCGCGCGCCTCCGCGGCGTCGATCTCCGCGGTGGGCGCCTTGAGGCGCGGGTCCCCGATCGACACGAGGTCGGCCTCGGTGAGGCCGTCGGTCCGGTCACTGTGCTGCGTCATGCGATTCCTTCCGGGCAGGAGGGCCATCGTCCCAGACCAGCGCGGGTCCGGACTTGCCGGACGCGCCCGGTCCGGCCAGGATCGCGGGCGGGCCGCGACACCAGGGGAGACACATGTCAGACGAACGCCGGGACTGGCTCGCCGGGCACCTCGCCGCGGCCGCCGACGGGTTCGGCGTGACGATCGACGGCGAGCCGGTGCGCGGGTCCTACGACCGCACCCTCGCCGTCCGGACGTCGGGGCCCGCGTGGCTGCGGGTCACGGCGCAGGAGCCGCAGTGGGCGCGGGGTGAGTACTGGGACGGCATCGCGACCGCGACGGGCGCGCCGTTCGACGCCGTCCCGATGCCCCGGCACCTGCGGTCCGCCGAGTGGACCGACGGCGGCCAGGTGGTCCGGGCGGACCTGATCACGCTCGTGGACGAGCCAGCAGTGGGCTCCGGCCTCGTGCTGGACCACCCGGTCGACCTGCCGGGCACCTGGTGGACCGCGCTCCGGGCGGGGCTCGACGCCCTGCGCACCGTGACCGGCACCGACCGCCGCGTGCTGCGGCCCGAGGAGCTCCAGGAGGCGATCCGGCTCCGCTTCGGCGTCGGGATCGATCTCGGCCGCGTCGAGTGGGAGGTGGCCCACGGCGACCTGCACTTCGGCAACCTCACGGGCCCGCGCCTGACGATCCTGGACTGGGAGTACTGGGGCTGGGCCCCCGCCGGGTACGACGCCGCGGTCCTGGCCTGCTCCGCCGTCCGCCGGCCCGACGTCGCCGCCAGGGTCCGTGCCGAGTTCGCGGGCGTGCTCGACACCTACTCCGGTGCGGTCGCCCAGCTCGCCGCCGCCGAGAAGTACCTGCGGCTCGTCGACATCGGCGCGCACCCTGAGATCGCCGAGCCAGTGCGCCGGCAGGCCGGCGTCGTCCGGGAGCGGTTCGGCTGACCGGAGCCGGGGCTCACGCCCCGGGCTTCGCCACCTCGAGCAGCAGGTCGACGAGCCGCTCGGCGGCGTCGGGCACGCCGTTGCTCCGGGCGGCCTTGGCCATGCGGTCGCGCCGTCCGGCGTCGTCGAGCAGGCCGGCCAGCGCACCGCGGAGGTCCGAGAAGGTGAGGTCACCCTCCAGCGCGACCGCCGCGCCCAGGTCCTGGAGGCGCCGGGCGCCCAGCACCTGCTCGTTCCCGGCGGCAGACGCCAGGGGGATCAGCACGGCGGGCTTGCCCAGCGCCGTCAGCTCGGCGAGGGTCCCGGCCCCGCTCCGGGAGACGACGACGTCGGCCAGCGCCAGCACGTCCGGCAGTTCCGCCCCGACGAAGCCGAGCACTCGGTAGCGCGCGGCCAGCTCGGACCCGAGCTTCGCGGTGCGCTCGAACATCTCCTTGAGGTTGTTGGGCCCGCACTGGTGGATCACGTTGGCGCGCTGGAGCAGCCAGGGCAGCGTCTCGGCGACCAGGTCGTTGATCTGCACGGACCCCTGGGCGCCGCCCGTGACGTACAGGACGGGCAGGTCGGGGTCGAACGAGTCGAGGCCGAGGGCGTCGACGGCCTTGATCGGCTCGCCGGTCAGCACCTCGGCGCGCACCGGGTTGCCGGTCACGACGGCCCGCTCACGCACCGCCTCCGGCAGCAGCTCGATCGTGGACGGCGAGGACACCGCGACGCGTGTCGCCCGCTTGGCCAGGAGGCGGTTGGCCAGCCCGAGCCGGACCGTCTGCTCGTGCACCACCAGCGGACGCCGGACCAGCCCGGCCGCGATGCCGACCGGCACGGCGACGTAGCCGCCGGTCGAGAGGATCACGTCGGGCTTGAAGTCCGCGACGATCGAACGCGCCTGCGCGACGCCGAGCGGCACCCGCGCCATGTCCTTCATGTTGCTGGCCGACAGCATGCCCAGCGGGTTGCTCGACCGGCGCAGCTTGCCCGTGGCCACCGGCACGAACCGGATTCCCTCGGACGCCGTGACCCGGGCCTCCAGCCCGTCGGCCGTGCCCGCCCAGAGAACGCTCACCGCGGTGCCCGACTCGGCCAGCCGCGCCTGGAGCGCACGCAGCGTCGTGAGCGCCGGGTAGGTGTGCCCGCCGGTCCCGCCACCGGTGACCAGAAGTCGGAACTCGGACGGCTGTGAACTCACGAGACATCTCCCTAGGACGGCAGGGGTGGGGGCGCGGTGCCCACTGTAGGCGATCCGCGCGGGCCAGTTGCTTCGCCGTCGGGATATGGATTTTCGCAGGTCAGCGTGTTGGAGCCCAGGTCAGGTGCGCAGATCCGCGCACGATCCGGTGGTCGTGGCGCAGACCTCCGGGAATGCGCGAATGAGTAAAGAAATGTGCGGACATGAACGCCGGAAAGGCGTTCTATTTCTACATTCGCAATTGTCTTGACCGCCCATTGAATTTGCTGGCAGTATCTCGGCACCCCATCGATCTGGGTGCCACATGGTCACGAGATGAGCGTCAATATCGGTCGGCCCTGGCTCGGAATGACAACAGAGAGTAGAAGACCATGGGCGACGTGATCGTGACGGGCGTCTACGTGAGGGTTACCGGGGTGTCGAGCACGGAGCGCGGCTCCGAGGGCGTCGTGAAGACCGTGCGGCAAGGGTGGACCGGGAAGGAGGCCGTGGTCGTGGCTCCGGGCCCCCTGCGGTCGCGAGAGTTCACCGTTCCCCTGGTGGACCTCTCGATGAAGTGAGCCGCGCGGTCCGGTCAGGCGGCGAGGAGAATGCTTTTCCCTGCTTTCGGACTGGACTTAGGGTCGCCATATTCTTGCAGTTCAGGGGCATTTTTGCGGGGTGCGCGAGCCCTTGTGAACCCATGGCCGGAGCCATGGGTCACGTCACCGCGCTCCCAGCCTTCGGCTGACCTCGCGCGCCGCGCGCGTGGCCTGTTCCGCGAGCCCGGCCCTCGCGTCGTCGTCATATGCCTCGGAGCGGAACGTGATCGCCAGGCCCGCGACCGGCCTACCCGTGTGGTCGACGACGGCGGCGGCCACCGACGCGAAGCCCGCCGTCACCTCGCCGTCCTCCACCGCGAAGCCGCGCTCCCGCGACAGCCGCAGCACGTCGCGCAGCTCGCGCAGGGTGCGCGGCCCCGCGCCGGTCAGGTCCGTGAACGACCCCGGCGTCGGGTACAGCGCGCGCACCTGCGCCGGCGGCAGCAGCGCGAGCACGGCCCGCCCGCTCGCGGTGAGGTGGCTGGGGAGGTGGACGTCGACGTCGGTCACCAGGGGCGGGCGCCCCGCCGCCCGCTGCTCCACCAGGTACAGGACCTCGCGGCCGTTCAGGACGGCGAGGTGCCCGTTCTCCCCGGCGGCCTCCACGAGGCGCGCGACGACGGGCGCCGCCAGGCGGGTGAGCGGAGCCTGCCGCGTGTACGCGCTGCCCAGGCCGAGGGCCGCGACCCCCAGGCCGTAGCGGCGCTCGTCGGGGAAGTGCCGCACGAAGCCCTCGTCGCCCAACACCGACAGCAGGTGGTAGACGCTGGACCGGGGCACCCCGATGCCGTGCGCGATCGCGCCCGCGGGCACCGGCCCCGGCTGCGCCGCGAGGAACGACAGCAGGCGGGCGGTGTGGCGCGCGGCGGGAACGGCGCTGCTGGTGCCCACGGGTGTCCTCCTCGAGGTGCTGGCGCTGGTGCTGCTGCGGGGCGCTGATGCTGAGGTGACTGGTCGGTAGTTCCGGGTAGTCGGTAGAAGGTCAGGTGGTGGGCCACCCGGGGGGGGGCCGGCCAGGCGTTCTACCCACCCCCCCGGATTGGCGGCCCCCCCCCCCCCGCCGCGCGCCCCCCGCGCCGCCCGGCGGCCGCCGGCGCGGTCCCGGGGAGGCTGCCCCTGCGCACGGAGGGGTGGTT
>NZ_JBHVEG010000106.1:0-21001 GCF_042802395.1 Promicromonospora sp. NPDC057488 | reverse complement strand
CCCGTCGGGAGACCGACGGGCACCCAGCGCTCGGGGGCCGGGTCAGACCGCCGCGCGCTCCGCGCGGTTGACCGCCGACACGATCGCCTTCAGGGACGACAGCGTGATCGACGGGTCGATGCCGACGCCCCACAGGACGTCGTCGCCCACCGCGCACTCGACGTACGCCGCGGCGCTCGCGTCGCCACCCTCGGACAGGGCGTGCTCGGTGTAGTCCAGCACGCGTACGTCCACGCCTACCTGGGCGATCGCGTTCACGAAGGCGTCGATCGGCCCGTTGCCGGTGCCGGTCAGCGTCAGCTCCTTGCCGCGGTCGGTGACGTCCACCTCGAGCGTGTCCTGCTCGCCCTCGGCGGAGACGGCCCGGGTGCCGCGCAGCGTGAGCCGGCCCCAGTGCTCCAGGCCGGACGACGCGTTCTCCTCGACAGGCAGGTACTCGTCGGTGAAGATGCGCCAGATGTCCGCGCCGGTGACCTCGGTGCCCTGCTCGTCGGTCACCTTCTGGACGGCGTGCGAGAACTCGATCTGCAGCCGGCGCGGCAGGTCCAGGTTGTGCTCGCTCTTGAGCAGGTAGGACACGCCGCCCTTGCCGGACTGCGAGTTCACGCGGATGACGGCCTCGTACGACCGGCCGACGTCGCGCGGGTCGATCGGCAGGTACGGCACGCCCCAGTCCAGGTCGTCGACGCCCACGCCGGCGGCCTCGGCGCGCCCGGCCATGTGCTCGAAGCCCTTCTTGATGGCGTCCTGGTGCGAGCCCGAGAACGCCGTGAACACCAGGTCGCCCACGTAGGGGTGCCGCTCGTGCACGGGCATCTGGTTGCAGTGCTCGACCGTGCGGCGGATGCCGTCGATGTCGCTGAAGTCGATCTGCGGGTCGATCCCCTGCGAGAACAGGTTCATGCCCAGGGTCACCAGGTCGACGTTGCCGGTGCGCTCACCGTTGCCGAACAGGCAGCCCTCGATGCGGTCGGCACCGGCCAGGTAGCCCAGCTCGGCCGCGGCCACGGCCGTGCCCCGGTCGTTGTGCGGGTGCAGCGACAGGATGACGTTCTCGCGGTGGGCCAGGTGGCGGCTCATCCACTCGATCGAGTCGGCGTAGACGTTGGGCGTGGCCATCTCGACGGTCGCGGGCAGGTTGATGATGACCTTGCGCTCCGGCGTCGGCTCGAAGACCTCGATGACCTCGTTGCAGATGCGGACCGCGAACTCCAGCTCGGTGCCGGTGTACGACTCCGGGGAGTACTCGTAGTAGATCCGCGTGCCCGGGACGGTCTCCTCCAGCTTGCGGCACAGCTTGGCGCCGTCGAGCGCGATGTCGACGATGCCGTCCTGGTCGGAGCGGAAGACGACCTCGCGCTGCAGCACGGACGTGGAGTTGTACAGGTGCACGATCGCCTGCTTGGCGCCCGTGATCGCCTCGTACGTGCGCTCGATCAGGTGTGCGCGAGCCTGCGTGAGGACCTGGATCACCACGTCGTCGGGGATGCGGTTCTCGTCGATCAGCTTGCGCACGAAGTCGTAGTCGGTCTGGCTGGCCGACGGGAAACCGACCTCGATCTCCTTGTAGCCCATCTGGACCAGGAGCTCGAACATGCGCAGCTTGCGCTCCGCGTCCATCGGCTCGATCAGGGCCTGGTTGCCGTCACGCAGGTCCACCGCGCACCAGCGCGGGGCCTTCTCGATGCGCTTGGCGGGCCAGGTGCGGTCGGGCAGCTCGAGGTGGATCTGCTCGTGGAAGGGCCGGTACTTCTGCGTTGGCATGCCCGACGTCTGCTGCGGGTTGTCCTCGATGATCCCGCCTGCTGCGCCGTGCACGGCTGTCTCGTGAACTCCGCCGGGGGTGGTGGCGGTGATGCTGTTCTCCATCATGTGTCCTTCGCTCGGTGAGGTTGGCCGGCACACCAAGCCTCCGCGACGAGGGACCGGCCTGTCTAGGCCTCGTCGCGGCAGCGAAGGAGAAGGATCACCGTGAGACGCACGCCGCCACTGTACTCCCACACCTGCCACGGGACGCCAACCGCGCCCACGATCCGGACCTGACCCCGCTTGCAGGAGCGGCGCCCCACGCACACGTGTCAGACGTACAGGTCACCGGAGTGACCTGTACGTCTGACACGTCGGGAGGTCAGCGGCGGCTGCGGAGCGCCGCGTCGACCTGGGGGTCGCCCAGGGCGCCGAGCCAGTCCAGCAGCGCCGGGTAGGTCGACGGGTTGGCCGCGACCTGGGGCCGCAGGTGCGGCGACTCCTGCACGATCTTGGCGAGGTCCGCGAGCGGCGTGGCCGGGTCGAGCGCCTGGGCGGGGCTCCACCGGCCGCCGGCCACCACGGGCGGCAGCACCGCGGTGTGCCCGGACTCGGCGTCGCGACCGGCGGTCGCGGCACCCTGGCCCTGCGGCTGCCCGCTGACCACCCGGCGCGTCGTGTGCTCCACGTCCTCGTCGAGCCCGCCCGCGGCCTCCGCCGGCGCCTGCTGGCCCACCGGGTGGATGCGCGCGGTCGCGTGCGACGTCGGGTGCGACGGCTGCGCCGCGACCGGCGTGGCGCCCGAGCGGACCGGCGGCATGCTCGCGGTCGCGTCGACCGGGGCGGCCGCCGCCGGCATGTCCTCGACCGTCCGCATCGCTCCGATCGACACCTCGCCCGACGTCGGGGCCGCGCCCGAGGTCGGGGTCTCGCCCGACGTCGGCTCCACGGCCCGGACCGGTACGACGCCGCGCTGGGCGGCGGTGGCGCCCGCGACGGTCCGCACGGCGCCCGTCGAGGTGACCCGGCGGGGCTCGGCGGGACGCCGCAGCTCGGGGGCGCTCCGCACGGGCTCCTCGGGCAGCGTGGCCGGCGGGGCCTTGTCGCCCTTGGGGCGCGGCGGGGCCCACACGTAGGCCTGGCTGCGGTCGGCCTCGACCTCGCCGCCGATGCCGGCGGTCTGGAAGTGCTCGCGCACCGCCTTGGGCACCATCAGCGCGCTCGCCGCGACGATCGGCAGCGCGAGCGCCATGAGCAGGTCGCCCAGGTTCACGCCCAGGCTGGCGCCCGACGTCGCGATGACGACCACGAGGCCCAGGACGCCCGCCACGCACGCGGCGCCGACTGCGGGCACGTGGCCCGTGTTGGGGTCGCGCTGCAGCGAGCGCCGCGCGAACCAGGCGATGCCGGCCACGATGACGCCGAGCACGAGCCGCAGCACCAGCGTGACGCCGGCGCCCGAGCCGATGAAGCCGGGGTCGATGAGCTGGACGAGCGCGGCCAGCGCGCTGCAGACGGCGAGCAGCAGGATGACGTCGAACGCGCGGATGGCCACGCGGACCCAGACGCCGGCGGCGTGCTCGGTGCTCTCCTCGGCGTCGGCCGCCGCGGGGTCGCGACGGACCGCGGGCGAGCCGGCCACGGCCGCGGCGAGCGGGAGCAGCACGAGGCCGAACCGGCTCGGGTCGGTGACGCCGGGCTGCATGGACTCCATGCCGGTCAGCGCGCCGCCGGAGGTGAAGACGAACAGGAGCGCCAGCACGATGCCGACGGCGACGAGCACGAGGCGGGAGGGCCGGTCGTGCCGCACGGTGCCGCCGACCAGGAGCCAGACGAGGCCGAGCGAGAGCACGAGCCACACGGGCGCGAGCAGCCGGTCGCCGAGCGTGGCGCCGTCGGCGAGCTCGGCCAGCAGCGTCGAGATCACGGCGCCCAGGGCGATGAGCGCCCCGACGCCGGCGAGGCCGAACCGCCAGGCGCGCACCACGGCGCCGTCCTGGTCGACGGGGCCGAGCTCGCTGTCGCGCGGGGTCGCCGCGAGCGCCGCGCCGGCGAGCGCGAGGCCCAGGCCGGTGCCGACGCCCGCGCCGCTGCGCAGGTCGAGCACGAGGTGGACCAGCCCGATGACGGCGAGCGGGAGCCCGGCGATCAGGCGGGCGCGGCGCGTGGTGTGCACGGTCCACGTGACGGGCAGCACGCCGAAGCGCGCGAGGTAGGGCAGGGTCAGCGACGCGAGCGACAGCGCGACGGCCAGCACGACCTCGACCCGGTCCGCGGAGCGGTCCAGCAGGTTCCAGGGCAGTGCGAGCGACACGAGGAGGGCGAGCGCGGCGATGGCGTCGCGCACGTAGTCGGCGGCCGCGATGTTCGCGAACGGCCGGACGTCCCCGGCGCCGTCGGCGGCGGTGCCGGGCGTGGTGCCGGTCCCGGCCTCGGGTGCGAGCGTGGCGACGTGCTCGTGGCCGAGGCTCTCGGTCGGTGCGCCGTTCGCGTCGTCCGCGACGTCGCCCGAAGTTCTCTCGTCACGCTCCGAAGCGTGCTGGTCCATCATCCGTTCACTCCTCGATAACGCCACTGGTCGAGACTGGGGAAGTGGGGTTGGCGGCGCTGGGGTCCACCCCGTTTCTACCCGCTGCGACCGGCTCTGTCCGGCTGTGCCACGGCGAGTCCGGTCACACCTGCATTTCTGCGCACGTCCATCACATCTGGGATGCGTGGAACTTCCGCCCTCGGCGACAGCCGCGGGCACATCGAGGTCTCAGGAGAACGCAGTGGACTCAGCTGCCGCACCAGCACCCCGCACCTGCGACGTCTGGCTCGTGCCGGTCAGACGCCGAGAAGCCTGGACGCGCCTGCTGACCGTACCGGATCGGGAGCATCTCGTGGGCCTGGACGCTCTGGCGACGGACGTCCACCTGACGTCGCGCGCGGCGCAGCGCCTGATCCTGTCGCGTTACCTGGGCCTCGCGCCGGAGGACATCGTGGTGGAGCGCACATGCGATCGCTGCGGCGACCCGCAGCACGGCCGCCCGCACGTCAAGGACGCCGCCCTGGACTACTCGGTGTCGCACACGCGGGCGTGGGTGCTGGTCGCCGTCGTCGGCGAGGGCCGGGTGGGGGCGAACCTCGACGCCCGGCCGGAGGACCGGGACCTGGACGACCTCGCGGCGGCCGCGCTCACCCGGGCCGAGCACCACGCGTGGCGCCGGCTGCCCGCCCGGGACCGCGCCGACTCCCTCCTCGCGTCCTGGACCCGCAAGGAGGCGACGACGAAGCTCACGGGGCACGGCCTGGCGATCCCGCTGCGGGACCTCGACGTGACGGGGCCGCGGCCGAGCCTGGTGACGGCCGACCCGTCGGTGCGGCTCCCCCACCCCCGCCCGTACCTGACGCACGTGCCCGCGCCGGCAGGGCACAGCGCGGCGCTGGCGACGACGACGCACGTGGACCAGGTGCGGCACCTGCGCCTCCCGGACGCCCTGCCGGAGACGCTGCCGGACGCCGTGGTGCCGCGCCCGCTGGCGGTGGCGGCTCAGATGCCCAGCTGGTAGGCGCCCCAGTAGGCCAGGGTCACCAGCAGCGTCGCCGAGCCCAGCACGATCGCCCAGAACCCCGTCGAGACGACGGCGACGGCGACGCGGCGGGGCTCGGGCCCCCCGGTCTCGACCAGCGACATCCGCCGGTCGCGGAGCCGGCCCACCAGCAGCGCCGCCGCGACGACGGCGACGATCCCCAGCAGCCGCACCGCGATCCAGCCGCCCTGCACCACCCATGCGTTCTTCTCGTAGTCCAGGGCCAGCCGCGCTACCGCCCCGAGGTAGGCGCCGAGCCCGAGCAACGTCGCCACGGAGCCGACGCCCAGCCACGTCAGCGGCCCGCGCAGGCCCTGGCCGAGTCGCACGCCCGGGCGACCGGAGCGACGTCCGGCGAGGCGGCCGGTCAGCACCGTGCCGCCCACGAGCAGCGGACCCAGGACCAGCAGCCCGGAGGCCGTGACGACCACCCCTACCAGCCAGTCGCCGTCGCCGTACCAGTGCGGCTGCGGCACGGGGGCCGCGAGGTAGAGCTGCTCCGGCTGGGCGCCGGCGACCTGCGGCGGGGCGGACGCCGTCGCCGGCAGCCCCAGCACCCAGTCGGCGACGTCGCGCGCGAAGTCGGGGTGCAGCACCAGGCCGGCGGGCGTCTCGACGTTGATGCCATGGTTGGCGCGCTCGTAGAACCGCACCGTCACGTCGTCGGCGTCCGCCAGGAGCTCGCGCGTGCCCTGCTCCAGCGGCATCGAGGCGTCGTTGGTGCCGAACACGGCGAGGATCGGGTCCTGCTGCTCGCGCAGCCAGGGCCGGACGTCGAAGTCGGCGTACTCGAACCCGCCGCCCGGCACCTTCATGCCCACGGCGCGCGGGATGGCGCGGAACACCCCGGCCGGCACGTCGGTGTTGCGCAGGTAGTTGTCGACGGCGTACGCGGCCTGCTGGCGCGGCGGCACCACCGGGGCCGACACCAGGACCTGGAACGCGAGCCGCGGGTCGTCCACCATCATCACCGGCGACACCCACGCGCCCTCCGACTCGGCGTACAGGCCCACGTCGTCCGGGTCGACGCCGGGCACGTCCCGCAGGAAGCGCACCGAGAAGGCGTAGTCGCGCGCCATCTGCTCGTAGTCCCGGTGCCGGGTGGAGTAGTTGTCGAGGCGCTTGTCGGGCACCAGCGTGGTGATCCCCGCGCTCGCGAGCGCCGTCGCGGCCAGCGTGAACGCGTCGGCGGCCTTGCCGGTGCCCGCGCCGTGCACGAACACGATGCCGGGGCGGCCCGGGGCGTCGTCCGCGGCGTCCGGCCCGGTCAGGACCGGCTCGCGGAGCAGCCCGCCCACCTCCAGGCCGTCGGCCAGCGGGATGGTCACGGGGGTCTCGCGCACCTCGTGGTCGCCGGGCTGCCCGGCGTCGGGCGAGGCACCCCCGATCGCGGTCGAGGTGGTGCTCACGTCGAGGTGGTTCGTGACCGGTTCCGGCTCCCAGGCCGGTCCGGCGACGGCGCCCGTGACGGCCAGGGCGACCAGGATCGCGGCGGAGGTGGCGACGGTCCTGAAGAACACCTTCGGATGCTACTCCCGACGCCTCGGCCTCACTCGGGCGGGCGCGAGTCCAGCATCTCCTGCGTGTCCCACGTCAGGGCGCCGGAGCGCAGGTCAGCGACCACGCCGCGCACCCAGTCCAGCTCGGCGCGCGTGGCGACGAGCAGGTGCTCGTGCTCCAGCAGCAGCACGCGCGGGAGCCCCCACTCCTCGGCGTCGGCGGCCTCCTTCTCGGCCTCGGCCAGCGTGGCCTCGAGCGCGACGGCGCGCTCGGCGAGCCGGTCGCGCACCAGGTCGGGCCCGGTGATCGCGAGCACGGCCAGCACCGCCCGGAACTCGGGGAACTCGCGCGCGGGGGTCGCCAGCGCGGCGTCCATCCAGCGGCGCAGGGCGGCGGAGCCGTCGTCGGTCAGGGCGTAGACGATCCGGGCCGGGCCGGCGTCGGCCGCCTGCTTCTCGTGCACCTCGATGAGGCCGTCGCGCAGCAGCCGCTCGATCGCCTGGTAGACGCTGTTGGAGCGCGCCACGTTGACGACGTCGTCCTTGCGCCGGGTCTTGATCAGCCGCTGCATGCGGTAGGCGTGCATCGGCTCCTCGGCGAGCAGCGCGAGCAGCACCATCGCGAGCGGCGAGCGGGGCCGGGAGTCCTGGGTCACGGCGCCCAGCCTAGGCGGCGGTACGGGCTCAGCTTCTTCGTCGGACACCTTGCCATCTTATGGTTACCCATTTTATGGTGAGTACATGAGAGCGATCATCATCGGAGCGGGCATCACCGGGCCCGTGACCGCCATGGCCCTGCAGAAGGCGGGCATCGACGCCGTGGTCCACGAGGCATACGACCGCACCGCGGACGGCGTCGGCGCCTACCTCAACCTCGCCCCGAACGGGCTCGCCGCCCTGCGCGTGCTGGACATCGACCCGCACGACCTGGGCGGTTTCGACACCCCGGCGCTGGAGCTGCGCGGCTCGGGCGGCCGGCTCCTGGCCCACCTCCCGATGGGCCGCGACGACGGCCCGGGCACGGTCAGCCAGACCGTCCGGCGCTCGGACCTCTACACGCGGCTGCGCGACGAGGCCGTCCGGCGCGGCATCCAGATCGAGTACGGCAAGCGCCTGGTGGACGCCGCGGAAGGGCCGGGCGGGCGCGGCGTCGTCGCCTCCTTCGCCGACGGGAGCACCGCCGAGGGCGACCTGCTGATCGGCGCTGACGGCCTGCACTCCGCCGTCCGCACGATCCTTGACCGGGGATGCCCGCCGCCGCGCTACACCGGGCTGCTGAACACCGGCGGCTACGCGTCGGGCGTCTCCGTGGACGCGCCCGCAGGCGTGTTCACCATGATCTTCGGCCGGCGCGCCTTCTTCGCCTACGTGCAGCGCGCCCCGGGCGACGTCTGGTGGTTCGCGAACGTGCCGCGCGCCCGCGCGGCGTCCGACGACGAGCTCGCCGCCTGGACCCCGGACCGCTGGCGGGCCGAGCTGGAGCGCCTGTTCGCCGACGACGCCGGCCCCGCGCTGGAGCTGATCGCCGCCACACCGCGGGTCATCAGCCCGTGGAACACGCTGGACCTGCCCAAGGTGCCCGTCTGGCACCGCGGCCCGATCGGACTGGTCGGCGACGCCGCGCACGGCATCTCGCCGACGTCGGGCCAGGGTGCCTCGCTCTCGATCGAGGACGGCGTGCTGCTCGCCCGCCTGCTGCGGGACCACGGCGAGCCCGTCGCGGCGTTCGCGGCGTTCGAGGCGCTGCGCCGGGGGCGGGTCGAGAAGCTGATCGCGCAGGCGAAGCGCACCTCGAACCAGAAGATCCCCAGCCCGCTCACCCGGGTGCTGCGCGACCGCGTGATCCTGCCGCTGGTCAGCCGTGCGGCGGCGCGCAGCACCAAGGACTGGGTGACGGACTACCGCATCGACTGGGACGCCCCGGCCGACCGGGACGCGTCAGCGAGCCGCCTCCGAGCCTGACCCCGCCGTCTCGCCCATCCCCTTCGAGGCCTAAGTTTCTCGCCTTTCAGCCCCTTGAAAGGCGAGAAACTTAGGTCTCGAAGGGGAACCGACCGGGCCACGTCAGGCCGGGGCGCCGTGCCGGCCCGCGCCCGCGGCGAAGTCGGCCGCACCCGTGTAGGCGTCGGCCGACAGGGAGCGCTCGCCGTGCACCCACTCCTGAGCCAGGGCGTCCGCCTCGGGAAGCCCCCACTGGTCCAGCACCGAGGCGCGGTCCTCCCGCAGGCAGACCTGCGGGAACGCCGCGAGCGACGCCGCCAGCGCCACCGCAGCGGGCACCGCCTGCCCGGCCGGCACCACGCGGTTGGCCAGCCCGATGCGCAGCGCCTCGTCGGCGTCGACGGACCGGCCGGTCAGGATCATGTCCATCGCGTGCGACTGCCCGATCAGCCGCGGCAGCCGCACGGTGCCGCCGTCGATCAGGGGCACGCCCCAGCGGCGGCAGTAGACGCCGAACACGGCGGTCTCGTCGGCGACCCGCAGGTCTGCCCAGGCGGCGAGCTCCAGCCCGCCCGCCACGGCGTGCCCGGAAACGGCAGCGATCACGGGCTTGGTCAGCCGCAGCCGGGTGGGCCCCATGGGTCCGTCCCCGTCGGCCGCCGCGCGGTTGCCGTCCGGCGTGCCGAGCGCCTTCAGGTCGGCACCGGAGCAGAACGTGCCGCCCGTGCCGTACAGCACGGCGGCGGTCGCGGCGTCGTCGGCGTCGAAGGCCCGGAACGCGTCGGCGAGCGCCGCGGCCGTGGGGCCGTCGACGGCGTTGCGCCGCTCGGGACGGTCGATGCCGATCAGGGTGACGCTGCCCTCGCGGGTGACCAGGACGCTCACCGGCGGCCCTCCCACAGGGGCTCGCGCAGCGCGCGGCGCAGCACCTTTCCAACGGGCGACAGCGGCACGGAGTCGACGGCGCGCACGGCCTTGGGCACCTTGTACCCGGCGAGCCGGTCGCGTACCGCGGCCTGGAGCGCGGCCTCGTCGACGACGGCGCCGGGCGCGGGCACCACGAACGCGGTGACGGCCTCGACCCAGGTGTCGTCGGGTGCGCCGACGACGACGGCCTGCGCCACCGACGGCTGGGCGAGCAGCACGTCCTCGACCTCGCGCGGGTAGACGTTGTAGCCGCCGGTGATGATCATGTCGCTGCGCCGGTCCACGAGGTAGAGGTAGCCGCGCTCGTCGGTGCGGGCCATGTCGCGGGTGCGCAGCCAGCCGTCGCCGGCGAACATCTCGGCGTTCAGCTCGGGGGCTGCGTGGTAGCCGGCCATCGTGAACGGCGCGCGCACCCGGATCTCGCCGATCTCGCCGGGTGCGACCGGCACGCCGTCGTCGTCGGTCACGACGACCTGGGCGTCGAGGGCGGGCTGGCCGCACGAGCCGAGCAGGGCGGCGTCGCCGTGGTCCTCGGCGTCGAGCACGGTCAGGCACAGGGGCGCCTCGGTCTGGCCGTAGTACTGCGCGAACCGCGGGCCCCACACGTCCATGGCCTGCTCGATCACGGGGCGCGGCATGGGGCTGGCCCCGTAGATCGCGGTGCGCAGGGAGGCGACGTCCGCCTTCTGGGCGACGCCCGACGAGAGCAGCATGCCGATCATCGTGGGCACCAGGTTGATCTCCGTGGCGCGGTACCGGGCGATCGCGTCCACGTAGCCCTGCGGCTCGAACCCGGACAGCACCACGGACTCGCCGCCGCGCAGCCAGTACGGCAGCACGAACGTGCCGCTGGCGTGGATCAGGCTGGCCGCGTGCAGCATCACCGAGTCGCGGGCCGGGCTGACGAGGTTGGTCAGGATGTTCGTGACGATCGCGGCGTAGCTGGCCTGGGTGTGCTCGACCGCCTTGAGCGTGCCCGTGGTGCCCGACGTGTACAGCAGCAGGATCGGGTCCTGCGGGTTCGCGGGGAGGTTCGGGTCGGTGGCCGGGACGTCCTCCATCGCGACCAGCAGGTCCGGGCCGCCGGCGGCGCCGGGCGCGCCGAGGCCCAGCGTGGTGACGCCGTGCGCGGTGGCGAGCTCGGCCGCGCGCTCGGCCAGGGCGGCGTCGTGCACCAGCAGGCGCACGCCCGTCTCCTCCAGCATGCGGCCCTGCTCGACCGCGGACAGCCGGGCGTTCAGCGGCACCCGGGTGACCCCCGCCTTGAGACAGGCGAAGTCCATGGCGATGGACCACAGCCCGTTGCCCATCAGCAGCGCCACCCGCGAGCCGGGCTCCGCGCCGTGGGCGTGCAGCACCCGCGCCATGGCGTTCGCGGCCCCGTCCACCTGGGCGTACGTCAGCGACTCGTCGCCGAACCGGACGGCGGTACGAGGACCGAACCGGGCGGCTCCGCGGCGGACCAGGTCAACGGTGAGCATGCTCTTCCTCCACGAAAGATGTCCGGTAAATACCTTTCGTGACGGTACTACCGGGTCAGCTCGACGCGGAAGAGCACCTCGACCACGTCACACTCAGCGCACCTCGTAGATCTCCGTGCCCGACGAGCGCGCCCGCCGGTAGCGGACCGGCAGCGCCTGCGGGTGCCGCACCCAGGGCGACGGCACCCAGGCCAGGTCGTGGTCCTCGACCGCCAGCTCCAGGTCCAGCTCGGTCAGCAGCCGGTTGATCGCCACGCGTGCGATGATCCGCGCCTGCCGCGACGCCGGGCACCGATGCGGGCCCACGCCCCAGGCCAGGTGCGCGCGGTTGCCGACCTCGTCCCACATGTTGCCGGTGTGCACCAGCGGGTCCTGGTTGGCGGCGGCGACCGCCATGACCAGGGCGTCGCCCTTGCGGACGAGCTTGCCGTCGATCTCCAGGTCGTTCATCGCGTACCGGGGCAGCGGCGGGTTCGCGGCGGGCGCCTCGCGCCACAGCACCTCGTCCAGCACCTCGTCGAGGGCGATCCGGCCGCCGGTCCAGCGCGCCGCGAACCGCTGGTCGGTGAGCAGCAGCCGCAGGGTCAGGGCGATCCACGCGGTGAGGAACTCGCTGGCGGCGATCAGCGGCACGGACATCGAGTCGGCGACCTCGCGGTCGTCGTGGAAGCTCGGGTGCCGCACGAACGACGACGTCAGGTCCGTGCCCGCCACCTCCTTGCGGGCCTGGACGTGCGCCATCAGGTTGCGGCCCATCCGGTCGCGCGCCTCGGCGGCCTCGCCGGTGTGGTCCATGATGTGCGCCGAGTCGACCATCATCTGGTCGGCGGTCGCCGGGTCGAACCCGAACAGGGACGTCACCGCGAGGAAGCCCACCTTCTTGGCCCAGTCCGCCACGAGGTCCGTCTCGCCGCCGGCCCCGAGGCCCTCGATCAGCCGGGTGCAGACCTCCTCGACCTGGGCCACGACCAGCTTCTCCGGCAGCGCCTCCAGACCGTCGTCCAGGGGCTGGCGCAGGCGGCGACGCCGCTCGCCGTCGTGGTGGTAGGAGGAGTTGCGCGGCTCGCGCGGCGAGATGCCGAGCAGGGCCGAGCGCTCCGACAGGAGTCCGTCGTAGTGCCAGCGCCAGTTGCGCGGGTCCCGGGAGAACTGCGACTCGTTCCGCGTGATCTCGCAGATCTCCGCGTGCCCCATCACCAGCCACGCCGGCACGCCCGGCTCCATGTCCACGGGCGCCACGACGCCCCATCTGCTGCGCAGGACGTCGTAGATCTCCTGCGAGTCCATGCCGCCCGTGGTTGCCGACAAGGGGGTGAGCCCGCTCAGGCTCGTGAGCTCGACGGGGGACGTCCGAGCGACCACTCTCTCCATGCGGCAATCACAGCACAGTGTCCGTATTGCCCGTAATCCTGGCTGCGATATTCGGGCTGGTCAGAGCTCGTCGGGGCCCAGGCCGTAGGCGGCGCCGTGCTCGCGCAGGAAGTCGCGGAGGTACGGCAGTGCGAACGCGACCTTGCCGTGCGACACCTGCTGGATCATGCCGGCGGCCATCAGCCGCCGTCGATAGGTGTTGGCGTGCTGCGGGCTCACCTCACCCATCCGCCGTCGCACGTCCGCCATCCGCGACGGGCCGTCGTCGACGGACATCGCGACGAGGAAGGTCCGGTCCAGGTCGGAGAGGTCGGCGAGCGCCGTCTCGTGGACCAGGCTGCCCAGCCGGCGGCGTGCCGCGCTGATCCCGGCGTCGACGGCGGCCAGATCGGCGACGTCCCCGTCGGTGGCGCGCCAGACGTGATAGCAGACGAGCTGGATCAGGAACGGATAGCCGAACGTGGCCTCGGCGGCCAGCCAGCTCGCCTCCGGGGTGATCGCCCGGCCGTTCTCCTCGAACGTGGCGACCAGCGCGTCGTGCACCTCGTCGATGCTCACGTCACCCAGCACGTGCTTGTCCGCCCTGCGCAGGAAGGTCAGCACGTCGTCCGACAACAGGCCGGACACCGCGGACGGAAGGCCGGCCATCACGAGTGCGAACTGACGCTGCTCGCGCACCATGTGCTGGGCGAGGGCCGCGATCTCCCGCATGTCCGGGAGCGTCACGTGCACCTCGTCGATCGTGAGCAGCAGACCGGAGTCGTGCCGTTCCAGATCGTCGAGCAGAGTGTTGAGCTTGCGCCGCAGCCCCGCGGACAGCTCCGGGGTCAGCTCGGTGGAGACCCCGCCGAACGACGCCGACAGGTTGATACCCGTCAGGCGTCGCTTCGGGCGCGGCCGACGCTCCTCGAGCATGTGGCTGACGTGCTCGTCGAGCCTGCCCATGAGGCCGGCGGTCGCCGTCTCGTCGACGAACAGCCACCCGTGCTCCAGGGCCACGTCGTCGACCGCGTTCAGCAGGGTCGTCTTGCCCACACCTCGGGCGCCCGTGAAGATCGTGAGCCGCCCCGGCGAACCGGGGCCCTCGTCGATCCCGTCGGCCACCGCGGCCACCTGGTCGTCACGACCGACCAGGTGAGGCGGCGTGGCACCGGCCGACGGCTTGAACGGGTTCTTCGACGCCGCCATCCGAAGGGCCTTTCTTAGAGTTACTTATTTCTACTTACTCTAAGCACGGCCCGAGCCCGGGGCAACCAGCCGACGGCGTCAGAAGCCCAGCCGGCGCAGCTGCTTCGGGTCGCGCTGCCAGTCCTTGGCGACCTTGACGTGCAGGTCGAGGTACACGCGCTGGCCCAGCAGCTTCTCGATGCCGCGCCGCGCCTCGGTGCCGACGGTGCGCAGCCGGGACCCGCCGCGACCGATGACGATCGCCTTCTGGGAGTCGCGCTCCACGAAGAGGTTCACGCGCACGTCCAGCAGCGCGGGCCGGCCCTTCTCGGGGTCGCCCGAGCCCTCGCGCTCCACGATCTCCTCGACGACCACCGCGAGGGAGTGCGGCAGCTCGTCGCGCACGCCCTCCAGCGCGGCCTCGCGAACCAGCTCGGCCACCATGACGGCCTCGGGCTCGTCGGTCAGCTCGCCGTCCGGGTACAGCTCGGGCCCCTCGGGCAGGTGCGAGACGAGCACCTGCTCCAGGGTGTCGACCTGGTAGCCGTCCTTCGCGGAGACGGGCACGATGTCGGCCCACTCGCGGTCCACGGACTTGGCGAGCTGCTCGACGGCGATGAGGTGCTCCATCAGGTCGTTGCGCGGCACCAGGTCGGCCTTGGTCACCACGGCGACGACGGGCACGGCGCGGCGGCCGGTCATCAGCTCGGCGAGCTGCGCCGCGATGTAGCGGTCGCCGGGGCCCACCTTCTGGTCGGCGGGCAGGCAGAACGCGATGACGTCCACCTCCGAGAGCGTGTCCCGCACCAGGTCGTTGAGCCGCTCGCCCAGCAGGGTGCGCGGGCGGTGCAGGCCGGGCGTGTCCACCAGCACGAGCTGGGCGTCCTCGCGGTGCACGATGCCGCGGATGGTGTGCCGCGTGGTCTGCGGCCGTGCCGACATGATGGCGACCTTCTGCCCCACCAGCGCGTTCGTCAGGGTCGACTTGCCCGCGTTGGGGCGGCCCACCAGGCAGGCGAACCCGCTCCGGTGTCCGGTGGTCTGTTGCCCTGCGGCCTGATCGCTCATGAGGTCACTTCCTTCTGGTCACGCTTCTGATCACGGTGGTCGTGCTGGTCGAGACCACCGTTGCTGTCCTCCGGCTCGCCTGCCGGTTCCGTGCGGTGCACGAGGATCGTCGAGAGCTGCTTGCGCCGCCCCTCGATCCGTTCCGCCTCCAGGTGCACCCCGCCGACCTCGACGGAGGCGCCCGCCAGCGGCACCTTGCCCAGCGCCTTGGCGAGCAGGCCACCGGCGGTGTCCACGTCGTCGTCGTCCAGGCGCAGGTCGAACAGGTCGCCGAGCTCGTCGACCGGGAGGCGGGCCGGCACGCGGAACGTGCCGCCGCCGAGCTCCTCGACCTCCTGGACGGGCACCGTGTCGTGCTCGTCGGTGAGCTCGCCGACGACCTCCTCCAGGAGGTCCTCGATGGTCACCAGGCCGGCGACGCCGCCGTACTCGTCGACGACGAGCGCGATGTGGCTGGCCGAGGCCTGCATCTCGCGCAGCAGGTCGTCGATCGGCTTGGACTCGGGCACGAAGACGGCGTCGCGCGCGACGTCGGAGGCCGGGCGCCGGGACGGTTCCCGCACGCCGCTGCCGCCGTCGTCGACGGGCCAGTGCACCGCGGCCACGACGTCCTTGAGGTAGGCGACGCCGACGACGTCGTCCACGGACTCGCCGACCACGGGCACCCGCGAGAAGCCGGAGCGCAGGAACAGCCGCAGCACCTTGTCGAGCGAGGTGTTGGCCGTGACGGTCACCATGTCGGTGCGCGGCACCATGACCTCGCGCGTGATGGTGCCGCCGAGCTCGATGACCGACCGGAGCAGCTCGCGGTCGGACTCCTCGAAGGCGCTGGACTCCCCCACCCGGTCCGCGATGTCGCGCAGCTCGGCCTCGGTGGGCGGCGACGGGTCGTGCCGCGGCACCGACAGGCGCGTGAGCCACGCGACGGCGCGCGAGACCGAGGTCAGCGGCCCCACCAGCGCGACGAGCACCCCGACCGGACGCCGGAAGCCGAGCGCGCGCGGCGAGACCCGCACGAAGATGACGCCGACCACGACGCCCACCACCAGCGCGATGAGCATCACCGGCAGCTCGTTGGGCACGCCCTCGCCCGGGATCGCCTGCTGCACCAGCAGGGTCCCGGCCGCGATCGCGACGACCTCGGCCATGACGCGCACCAGCGCGAACGACGCGACGATCGCCGTGGGGTCCACGACGAGCGCCTGGGCGCGCCGGATCCGCGCGGCGCGCTCCGGGTCGGGCGACTGCCCCAGCTCAGCCTCCGCGAGCGCCTCCGTGAGGGAGGCGCGCGTGACGCGCAGGAGCGCGGCCTCGCCGGCCGAGAGCATGCCCGCCAGCGAGAGACCGACCAGCACGACCAGGGTCAGGAGCAGGACGATCACGCCGGTCACCGGGTCGCGAGGAAGGTCAGGAGGAGCTTGCGCTGCAGGGCGAACATCTCCTTCTCCTCCTCGGGCTCCGCGTGGTCGTAGCCGAGCAGGTGCAGGATGCCGTGCGTCGTCAGGAGCAGCAGCTCCTCGGTGGTCGAGTGGCCGGCGGCCTTGGCCTGGGTGACCGCGACCTCCGGGCACAGCACGATGTCACCGAGGGTGCCGGCGGGCGTGACGTCGCCGTCCCGCCCGGGGCGCAGCTCGTCCATGGGGAACGACAGGACGTCGGTGGGTCCGGGCTCGTCCATCCACTGCACGTGCAGGTCCGTCATGACGGTGGTGTCGACGAAGATGATCGACAGCTCCGACTGGGGGTGGACCCGCATGGCGTCGAGCACGAAGCGGCCGAGCGCGGCGAACTCCGCCTCGTCGACCTCGAACCCCGACTCGTTGTTGACCTCGATGCTCACCGGCGCTGCCTCTTGTTGCTTCCCGAACGATGGTCCTGCGGCTGGCGGCCGGGGCGCTGACCGCCCGCGACGACGTCCCACCGCGCGTACGCGTCGATGATGTCGCTGACCAGGCGGTGCCGCACGACGTCGGACGACGTCAGGCGGCAGAACTCGACGTCGTCGACGCCCAGCAGGATGTCCTCGACGACGCGCAGCCCGGAGGTGGTGCCGCCCGGGAGGTCGACCTGCGTGGCGTCGCCGGTGATCACCATCTTGGAGCCGAAGCCCAGGCGGGTCAGGAACATCTTCATCTGCTCGGTCGAGGTGTTCTGCGCCTCGTCGAGCACGATGAACGAGTCGTTGAGCGACCGGCCGCGCATGTAGGCCAGGGGCGCCACCTCGATGGTGCCGGCCTCGATGAGCTTGGGCACCTGCTCGGGGTCGACCATGTCGTGCAGCGCGTCGTACAGCGGGCGCAGGTACGGGTCGATCTTCTCGGACAGGGTGCCCGGGAGGAACCCGAGGCGCTCGCCCGCCTCGACGGCCGGGCGGGTCAGGATGATCCGGTTGACCTGCTTGGCCTGGAGCGCCTGGACGGCCTTGGCCATGGCGAGGTAGGTCTTGCCGGTACCGGCCGGCCCGATGCCGAACGTGATGGTGTTGGTGTCGATGGCGTCCACGTACGCCTTCTGCCCCACCGTCTTGGGCCGGATGGTCCGGCCCCGGTTGGACAGGATGTTGAACGTGAGGACCTCGGCGGGGCGGGAGGCCGAGGCGTCGCTCAGCATCGCCACCGACCGCTTGACGACCTCAGGGGTGAGCTGGGTGCCCGCCTCGACGACCTCGATCAGCTCGTCGAGCAGCTGGGTGACCAGGGCGACGTCGCCCGCCGGTCCGCTCACCGCGATCTCGTTGCCACGGGCAAGGACGTCGACTCCGGGGAAGCCCTCCTCGACGGCCCGCAGCACCGAGTCCCGGCTCCCGAGGAGCGCGACCGTCGGGATGTGGGCCGGTACGACGATCTTGTGCTCGATCCGGGTCTGTGACTGTGTGCTGGACGAAGTTGTCATGAGCCGGCCCGCCGGGCCGATCCGCTCCTTCACGCGGTAGGGATGACGACATGGTCATCCTATCGACCTGCCAGGGCCACGCCACGGTCTTTCCTGCTCCGGGTCGAGAAGAAGTTCAGGCGAACCCGGGGAGCTCGCCTCCGGCGAGCAGGTGCGCGTGCACGTGGAAGACCGTCTGGCCGGCCTTGGGCCCCGTGTTGAAGATCAGGCGGTACTGGCCGTCGCCGAGCTCGGTCGCCACGCCGTCCGCGAGCGCGACGACGCCCGCCAGGCCCTCGGGGTCCGACGCCGCGAAGGCGGGCACGTCGGGGTAGTGCTCCCTCGGCACCACGAGCACGTGCACCGGCGCCTTGGGCGCGATGTCCCGGAAGGCGATGGCGGTGTCCGACGACGCGACGACGTCCGCCGGGATGTCGCCCGCGACGATCTTGCAGAAGAGGCAGTCAGGGCTGTCGGTACTCGTCATGTCGGCAGGCTACCGGCGGCCGTTCGCGGGCGGGACTTCGCCATGTTTTTCCATACCGTTACATGGTTGGAAATGCCCGGGTGAAAGGGATGTGGGAGAGTTTGCGGCGTTCGATGGAGATTTGCGTACTGAGGCACCATTTGGTGGCGCCCGCGCTCGCGAGTCCCGTCGGTCGCCCTCACTCACCACACACAGCAGTCACCTGGAGGTTCGCGTGGGTTGGTTCATCGCCCAATCGCTCGCATTCATCATCATCGCGGCCCTGATCGGCCTCGCGATCGGCATCTGGATCGGCTGGCTCGTCTGGGGTCGCCGCAAGGGCAAGCACACGGCCGAGAAGAGCGAGGCGGTCACGCGCGCGAACACCGCCGAGGGCGGCACCGAGGCGGACGGCGCCGAGGCCGCCGACGCCGAGCCCGTGCGCGTGCTCGCCGTCGCCGGGGCCGCCGGTGCGGCCACCGCAGTCGCCGCCGCGGACGAGCCCGGCGAGAAGGCTGGCGCGGGCGACGCCGTCGACACCGAGGACGGCGGGACCGAGGGCGACGCCGGGGCCGGTGCGGCCGGTGCGGAGCAGGCCGGCGCCGAGGCTGCCGACGAGTCCGGCACGACCGGCACGAAGGCCGACGCCGAGGCTGACGACGAGGCCGCCGCGCAGGCCGGCGAGGACGAGCACGCCGGGGCCGACGGGTCCGCCGTCGTCGCCGAGGCCGAGGCCGTCGCGCGCGAGGCCGCGGAGCAGGCCGCCGCCAAGGCGGCCGCGGACGACCTGCAGCGCATCGAGGGCATCGGCCCGAAGATCGCCGCAGCGCTGGCCGCCGCGGGCTACACCACGTACGCGAAGATCGCGGGCGCGAGCGAGGACGAGCTGCGCGAGGCCGTCGCGGGCCAGGGCATCAAGTTCGCGCCCGCCGCGAGCAGCTGGGCCGACCAGGCGCAGTACCTCGTGGACGGCGACACGGCCGGCTTCGAGGAGTACCAGGACTACCTCGTGGGCGGCCAGGAGCGGCGCGCGAAGTTCAACGAGAACGTCGACTACGCCGACGTCGACGAGATCGAGGGCGCCGAGGCCAAGGCCGAGGCGATCGCCGAGGACGAGGCCGCCACCGTCGCCGCCGAGCAGGCGGAGGCCGCGCCGGAGCCCGAGCCGCAGGACCTGCAGCGTATCGAGGGCATCGGCCCCAAGATCGAGTCGGCGCTGCGGGCAGCCGGCTACACCACCTACGCCAAGGTCGCGGGCGCGAGCGAGGACGAGCTGCGCGCGGCGCTGACCGCGGGCGGCATCACGTTCGCCCCGGCCGCGACGAGCTGGGCCGACCAGGCGCAGTACCTGGTGGACGGCGACGAGGACGGCCTGCGCGAGTACCAGGACTACCTGATCGGCGGCCAGGACCGCGCCTCGAAGTTCAAGGAGAACGTCGACTACACCGACGTCGACGAGGTCGAGGGCACCGAGGCCAAGGCCGCCGCGCTGGCCGAGGACGAGGCGGAGGCCGCGGCGGCCCCGGAGCCGGCCGCCGAGCCCGCGCCGGAGCCCGAGCCCGAGCCGCAGGACCTGCAGCGCATCGAGGGCATCGGCCCCAAGATCGAGGCGACGCTGAAGGCGGCCGGCTACGCCACGTACGCGAAGATCGCGGCCGCGACGGAGACGGAGCTCCGGGCGGCGCTCGCCACGGGCGGCATCAAGTTCGCCCCGGCGGCCAGCAGCTGGGCCGACCAGGCGCAGTACCTGGCCGACGGCGACGAGGACGGCCTGCAGGAGTACCAGGACTACCTGATCGGCGGCCAGGACCGGCACGCGAAGTTCCGGAAGGACGTCGACTACACCGACGTCGACGAGGTCGAGGGCGCCGAGGCAAAGGCCGAGGCGATCGCCGAGGACGAGGCCAAGGCGGCGGCCGCCGAGGACGACGCGGAGCCGACGGGGTCCGAGGTGAAGGCATGAACCTGAAGGTCGTCCTGCCCCCGGTGATCATCGTGGTCCTGGGGCTGGGTGCCATCTCGAGCGTGCAGAACACGGGGTTCCGCGAGCACATCGAGTCCACGCTGACGGAGAGCGCGCAGGGGGCCCTCTCCGCCGCGGGGATCGACGCGGACGTCGCGTTCTCGGGCCGCGACGCCGACGTGACCGCGCCGAGCGACGCCGTGGCTCTCGAGGCCGCCGACGTCGTGGGCGGTGTCGCCGGCGTCCGGGCCGCGGCGGCCTACGGGCCGGACGGCCTGGTCTCGGCCGGCTCGGACGTCGAGCCCGCGGAGGCCGAGGCCGCGGAACCCGCCGAGCCTGCCGAGGAAGAGACCGAGGCCGCGGAGCCGACGGGCGAGGCGACCGCCTCGCCCGAGGCGACCGGGGCGACGTCGGACGGCGAGACCGAGGCGACCGAGGACGAGGCCGCCGAGGAGGAGGACGACGAGCCGAGGCGCGAGCCGACCCGCGAGGAGCGGGAGGAGGCGCAGGAGGACCTCGTCGAGATCCCGAACATCACGTTCGTCACGGACAGCGCCGAGCTGACCGAGCACGGGCGCAAGGTGGTGCGCAAGGCCGCCGAGGTGCTCGGGGAGCACCCGGAGGTCGAGGTCCGCATCGAGGGCCACACCGACTCGGTGGGCACCGACGAGCACAACCAGGAGCTCAGCGAGCGCCGCGCGGAGAAGGTCGTCGACGAGCTGGTGCAGCAGGGCGTCGAGCGCGACCGCCTGACCTGGAAGGGCTTCGGCGAGTCGGAGCCGCTGGTGGTCCCGCGCACGTTCGACGACCTGGAGAAGAACCGCCGCGTGGAGTTCAAGGTCCTCGACTGACCCCTGAGCGACATTCGCCGGTGCTGGTGGAGCTTGTGTCGGTGGTCGAGCTTGTCGAGACCCAGGTCTCGACAAGCT
>NZ_JBHVEG010000105.1:0-21014 GCF_042802395.1 Promicromonospora sp. NPDC057488 | reverse complement strand
GACAGGGGTCGGCACAGGCCTGTGCCGACCTCGATGCAAAGTGCCGAGTCTGCGGGGCAAACTGCCGACGCCACCGCGCACAGCAGATACCCGCCCACCGGCCGGTGCCCACGCGCCCCACTCATGTCCGCGCCCAACGCGCCCCACTGATGTCCGTGCCCCCACGCACCCCCGCCACCCCGCCTCTCGCCCCGGCCCCCATGTACTCACCCGGAAACGTGCGCTACGCTCCCCTGGAAAGCGCATTCCAAGACGGCGCTCAAGACCACCGACGATGGAGTCCCGCCCGTGACCACACTTCGCATCGCCATGAACGGCGTCACCGGCCGCATGGGTTACCGCCAGCACCTCGTGCGCTCGATCCTGCCGATCCGCGACCAGGGCGGCGCCACGCTCGCCGACGGTTCGCGCGTCCAGGTCGAGCCCGTGCTCGTGGGCCGCAACGCGGACAAGCTCAAGGAGCTCGCGGCCAAGCACGACGTCGAGCACTGGACCACCGACGTCGACGCGGCCATCAAGGACGCCGACATCGTGTTCGACGCCGCGATGACCAACCTGCGCGCCGCGACCCTGTCCAAGGCGATGCGCGAGGGCAAGCACGTCTTCACCGAGAAGCCGACGGCGGAGACCCTCGCCGAGGCCATCGACCTCGCCCGGCTGCAGGCCGAGACCGGCGTGACCGTCGGCGTCGTGCACGACAAGCTGTACCTGCCCGGCCTGGTGAAGCTGCGCCGCCTGGTTGACGAGGGCTTCTTCGGCCGCATCCTGTCGCTGCGCGGCGAGTTCGGCTACTGGGTGTTCGAGGGCGACTCGCAGCCCGCCCAGCGCCCCTCGTGGAACTACCGCGCCGAGGACGGCGGCGGCATCACCACCGACATGTTCTGCCACTGGAACTACGTGCTGGAGGGCATCCTCGGGCAGGTCAGGACCGTGACCGCGCGGACCGCCACGCACATCCCCACCCGCTGGGACGAGCAGGGCAACGAGTACAAGGCGACCGCGGACGACGCCGCGTACGGCATCTTCGACATCACCACCCCGGGCGGGGACGACGTCGTCGCGCAGATCAACTCGTCCTGGGCCGTGCGCGTGTTCCGCGACGAGCTGGTCGAGTTCCAGGTGGACGGCACGCACGGCTCCGCCGTCGCCGGCCTGCGCGAGTGCCGCGCCCAGCACCGCGCGCACACCCCCAAGCCCGTCTGGAACCCGGACCTGCCGGTCACGGAGCCGTTCCGCGACCAGTGGCTCGACGTCCCCGCGAACGCCGACCTCGACAACGGCTTCAAGCTGCAGTGGGAGGAGTTCCTGCGCGACGTAGTCGCCGGGCGCCCGCACCGCTACGACCTGCTGTCGGCGGCGCGCGGAGTGCAGCTCGCGGAGCTGGGCCTGCGGTCGTCGGCCGAGGGTCGCCGCATCGACATCCCGGAGATCACCCTGTGAGCGGGACGACGAGCGGGGTCGCCGTCGTCCTCCCCCTGTTCGACGCCGAGGGCCGTGTCACCGGCTCCGAGGCCGTCGAGCTGAACGCTCCCGGGCCGTGGACGACGCCGTCCGGCCCGATCACCTCCCGCATCGCCTTCGCGGCCGCCCACGTGGTGCCGCAGGTCGGTGCGGAGAACGTGCCGGGCGCGCCCGCCGTCGTCGACTGGGACGCGACGCTCGCCTACCGGCACCGCATCTGGGAGCACGGGCTCGGCGTCGCCGACGCGATGGACACCGCCCAGCGTGGCATGGGCCTCGACTGGGCGGCGACCCAGGAGCTCATCCGGCGCTCGGCGGCCGAGGCCGCGTCCGTGGGCGCCCGCGTCGCGTGCGGCGCGGGCACGGACCAGCTCGACCCGGCGGTCGTCGCGGCGCTCGAACCGGGCGACGCCGGCCTGGCCGTCGTCACCGAGGCCTACCGCGAGCAGGTGCACGTGGTGCAGGACGCCGGGGCGCAGGTCATCGTGATGGCCTCCCGCGCGCTGGCCCGCGTGGCCCGCGGCCCCGAGGACTACGCCCGCGTGTACGACGCCGTGCTCGCCGAGGCCGACCAGCCCGTCGTCCTGCACTGGCTGGGCACCATGTTCGACCCGGCGCTGGCTGGCTACTGGGGCTCGGACTCCGTGGACGACGCGACCGCGACGTTCCTCGACCTGATCCGCGCGCACCAGCCCCGGATCGACGGCGTCAAGGTCTCGCTGCTCGACGCCGCCCACGAGGTGGGCCTGCGCCGTTCCCTGGCAGCCCTCCCGGCGTCGGACGACGGCGTGCGGCCCCGGCTCTACACCGGCGACGACTTCAACTACCCGGAGCTCATCGCGGGCGACGAGCAGGGCCACTCGGACGCCCTGCTCGGCATCTTCGCCGCGATCTACCCGGCGGCGTCCACGGCCCTGCAGGCGTTCGACGCCGGCGACGCCGAGGGCGGGCACAAGATCCTGGCCTCGACCGAGGCGCTGGGTCGGCACATCTTCGCCGCGCCCACGTACTACTACAAGACCGGCATCGCGTTCCTGTCCTGGCTGAACGGGTTCCAGGCCGGGTTCTCGCTGGTGGGCGGGCTGCACTCGGGCCGGTCGCTGCGGCACCTGGTCGAGCTGGCGCGCCTGGCCGACGGCTGCGGCATGCTGCTCGACCCGCCCCTGGCCGCCGCGCGGCTGCGGGCGTTCCTGACGACGAACGGGGTGGCCGCATGAGCCGGGCATCGCTGAACACCGCGACCGTCAAGCACGCGACCCTGGCCGAGGCGTGCGAGGCGGCGGCGACCGCGGGCTTCGGCGCCGTCGGCCCGTGGCGCGACGTGGTCCAGGCCGTCGGCGCGCCGCAGGCGGCCCGCATCATCGCGGACGCCGGGCTGCGCGCGTCGTCCCTGTGCCGTGGTGGGTTCCTCACCGCGGCCGACGACGCCGGCATACGTGCCGCGCTCAACGACAACAAGCTGGCGATCGAGGAGGCCACGACGATCGGCACCTCGGAGCTGGTCTTCGTGGTCGGCGGGCTGGTGGGCTCGACGCCGGGCGGCGCCCCGACGTCGGGCGTGGACCGCGACCTGGTGGCCACGCGCGGCCGGGTGGCCGACCGGATCGCCGACCTGGTGCCGTTCGCCGCCGAGCACGGCGTGCGGATCGTGCTGGAGCCGCTGCACCCGATCTTCGCCGCCGACCGCGCCGTGATCTCCACGCTCGCGCAGGCGCTGGACCTGGCGGCGCCGTTCGCGGCGTCGGAGGTGGGCGTGGTCGTGGACACCTATCACGTGTGGTGGGACCCCTCGCTGCAGCGGTCGATCGCGCGGGCCGGGCGCGAGGACCGCATCGCGTCGTACCAGGTGTGCGACTGGGCGCTGCCGCTCGCGGCCGAGCCGCTGAACTCGCGCGGGCACGTGGGCGACGGGTACGTCGACTTCGCCACGATCACGGGCTGGGTGCGCGACGCCGGGTACGTAGGCGACATCGAGACCGAGATCTTCAACGAGGAGATCTGGGCCCGGCCGACGGCGGAGACGGCGGCGACGGTCCTGTCCCGGTACGAGAAGCACGTGGCCCCGCACCTGTAGCCCATCCCCTTCGAGGCCCAGGTTTCTTCGCTCTGAGCCGTGTCAGAGCGAAGAAACCTGGGCCTCGAAAGAGAAGTGACGAGACCGGCCGGGCTCACGGCCCCGCGGTCACGGCGTCTGGCCCACCTCGTCGACGATCGACCAACCAGTGATGGCCTCGCCGTCCGTCATGCCGTCCGGGTAGGCGGTCGCGGTGCCGAGCAGGTCGTGTGTCTCCGGGTCGAAGACCAGGTCCTGCCGGTAGTCCTCCATCTCGACGCCGACCGCGATGCCGGGCCGCCCGATCGCGTCGGTGACACCAGGGGTCACGACCAGCCCGTCGACCCGGCTGAGTGCCCCGAAGACCGCCGCGCGTGCCTCCGGTGTCAGGGTCCGCAGCAGGTCGTTGGCATTCACGAACATCGACAGCGCCGAGCCGTCGCCGTACCGGCGCAGGTAGTCGTACATGGCGTCGGCGTCGGTGGGTGCCTCCCGGTCGACCCCGGGTACCGAGCTGCAGTCGGTGCCGGCCGCCCGGGCCCGCACGTCCCCGCCGTCGGCACAGGTGAACAGCCGCTCGTCGAGCGGATCCCCAGCGGAGTACGTCCCGGTGGCCCTGCCGTCCTGGGTCCCGTCGACCGAGTGCCAGCCGACGTAGTCCCCCGCGCTCTTCGTGGCGGCCTTTCCGATGACCTCGTACCGGCTGGTGCCCGTCGTGGCGAAGTAGACGAACTGGTCGTCGCGGACCTGGTCCCACGAGTCGTCGGCGGCGGCGACGGTCCGGGTGGCCGCGGCCTGCAGGATCTCGGCCGCCGAGGCCGAACCGGGCGGCACCGGGGCGCCGCCCTCGTCCCACGGCATGGTGAGGGTCGCCGTGGGCGCGAGGAGCAGGCCGCCCGCGACCGTGGCCGCGACGCCCAGTCCCGCGACCAGCCGCAGACCGCGCCTGCGTGACCCTGTCGCACGGGGCGGACCTCCCGGACGACCGGTTGCCGGCCCGCGACCGAGGCCCCGGCGTGCGGGAGGTGCCTCCACGGCCGGGCCTGTCGACCCGAACTCCGCGGCGAGGCGTGCTCGCCCCGAACGGAACGCGGCGTCCGTTCCCGCGTCCGACGGGTCCAGCAGCACCCCCAGCGTGTGCAGCGCCTCCACATCGGGCGCGCCGGGCTCCTGCCCGGTCGTTCTGGTGCTCGTCGTCATCGTCCGTCCTCCTCCGCGTCCCAGAGCCCACCCGGCAGCGCCGCGCGGACCAGCCTGCGTGCCCGGTGCAGCCGCGAGCGCACCGTGCCCTTCTTGATGTCGAGGGTCGTCGCGATCTCCTCGTAGCTCAGGTCGCCCCACGCCCAGAGCAGCAGCACGTCCCGGTCTCCGGGGCGGAGGCCGGCGAGTGCCGTGCCGAGCGCACTCCCGGCGGCCCGGGCGGTGACGTCCGTCGTGGCCCGGTCCTCCAGGCCGGTGTCGGGCGGCGTCGTCCCGACGCGCGCCATGGCCCGGTACCGGGTCGCCTCCGCCCGGCGGAGCTGCGAGATCTCCCGGGTCGCGATCCCGAGCAGCCACGCGCGGGCATCAGGCCTGGCCAGGTCGTAGGTGGCCCGACGGCGGAACGCCGCCACGAACGTCTCCGCCACCACGTCCTCGGCGTGCTCCGGCCCGACCCGGCGGTACGCGTAGCGGTGGATTGTCCTCGCGTGCCGGCCGTAGACGGCCGAGAAGTCCTCGGGCTCGTGCAGGGACGCGGCGATGATCTGCGCGTCGGACCGCCCCGCCGCGGGGTCGACGTCGGCGCTCACCAGCTCGGCGGCCGCCGTCATGGCGCCGCCCCGCTCGACGTCGCGAGCTCGTTCGTCTGCATCGTGCCTCCCTGCCCGTCGGAACCACTGTCACCTGGTATCCGCACAACGACAGCAATCGGTTCACGACACGCAGGCCGAGGCGTTGAGCACAGCACCTGCTGCCGGACGACGACTCAGTCCGGCAGCAGGTGCTGTGGTCGATCGCCCCGGGTGGGGGCGGAGCGGGTCAGCGGGGCGGCGACGGCGCCGACGGCGCGGCACGCAGGACGAAGCGGCAGACACCCCAGACCGCGAACAGCAGCGGGGCCGCCGCGAAGCCCAGGCCGACCGCCGGGCGGGCCGCGACGACCGAGACGAGCAGGCCGAGCACGACCAGCGCGCCGGCCGAGAGGTACCAGCGCCGCACCCCGAGCACGAGGGCCGCGAGCAGGACGTCGCGCAGGCGGGCGTCCGGCATCTCGGGCACCGCCGCGAGGGCGAGGAGACCGGTGAGCACCGCCACGACGGCGAGCGTCACCAGCACGGGGATCGCGACGGCGCCCGCCGTCCGCCCCCAGAAGAAGGCCACGTCCACGACCGCCACGACGACGACGCCGGCCGCGAGCGCGCCCAGCGCCAGGCCGCGGCGCAGGTGCCGGCGCCAGGCGCGCGCGAAGGTACGGACCACCGCCGTCGACCCGTCCGCGCTGAAGGCGGCGAACACCGAGAACGCGGCGATCAGGGCCGGGCCGAGCAGCGGCGCCGTCAGGGCCGCGAGCGGCCAGGTCGCCGCGAGGTCGGTCGCGGCGACCAGCACCACCAGGGGCAGGCACGCGACCGCGAGCAGCAGGTTGGTCATCAGACCCGTGTAGACCGTGCCGAACACCAGCTCGTAGGTCTCGGGGCCGATCAGCAACCGGCGGCGGCGCGGGCCGGCGGCGGCCGCGGGAGCCGCGCCCGCCGTCGGGCCCACGCCGGCCGCCAGGTTCGCGCCCACGGCACTCACCCCTTCACGCCCGTCGTCGCGACGCCCTCGACGAAGTACCGCTGGCCGAGCAGGAAGATCAGCGCGATCGGCAGGACCGACAGCACGGAGCCCGTCATGATCAGCGCGTGCTCGGCGTTGTACTCGCCGATGAACGACTGCAGGCCGATCTGGATGGTCCACAGCTCGCGGTCACGCAGGTAGATCAGGGGCCCGAGGTAGTCGTTCCAGGTCGAGACGAACGTGATGATCGTCAGCGACGCCAGGGCCGGCACCGACAGCGGCATGATGATGCGCCACCAGATCCCGTACTCGGACAGCCCGTCCAGGCGCGCGGCCTCCGACAGCGAGTCGGGGATCGACTCGTAGTACTGCTTCATGAGGAACACGCCGAAAGCGCCGAACGCCTGGAGCAGCATGATCGCCCACAGAGTGTTGTTCAGGCCCCAGCTCGAGAGCATCTGGAACTGCGGGATCATGTACGACTGCCAGGGCACCGCGATGGTGCCGATGTACAGCAGGAACAGCGGCTCGCGGCCCGGGAAGCGCATCTTGGCGAACCCGTAGGCGGCGAAGCTGCCGGTCAGGACCTGCAGCACCGTCACCGCGACGGACAGGACGAGGGTGTTGCGCACCCACGTGACCATGTCGGCCTTGACCCAGATGTCGAGGTAGTTGCGCCACTGCACGGGGTCCGGGATCCACTGCACCGGCGCCGTGAACACCTGGTTGTTCAGCTTCAGCGACGAGATCACCATCCAGGCGAACGGGAGCATGATGCCCGCCGCGGCGAGGATCATCACCACGTAGAGCAGCACCCGGCCGGACCTCCGGAGGGCGGACGGACGGGCGGCCATCACGCTTCCTTCCGCTTGTTGTACAGGAACTGCACCACGGTCACGGTGATGCAGATGAAGAACAGGACGACGGCGACGGCCGAGGCGTAGCCGAACTCGAACTGCTCGAAGCCCTTCTGGTAGATGTACTGGCTGAGCACGAGGGTCGCCTGGCCCGGGCCGCCGTCGGTCATGACGAGGATCAGGTCGAAGACCTTGAAGCTCTGGATCGTGACCATGACCGTCACGAAGAACATCGTGGGCCGCAGGCAGGGCAGCGTGACGTTCCAGAACCGCTGCCAGGCACTGGCACCGTCGATCCGGGCGGCCTCGTGGAGCTCGCCGGGCACGGTCTGCAGGCCGGCCAGGAACAGGAGCATGTAGTAGCCCATGTCCTTCCACGTGCCGACGATGATCACCGCGGGCATCGCCCAGTCCTTGGAGACCGTCCAGCCGGGCATCTCGCCGCCGATGAACAGGCTCAGGAACTGGTTGATCGGGCCGTACTCGGGACTGAAGAGCATGTTCCACACGACGGCGACCGCGACGATCGACGTGATGTACGGGAAGAACGCGACCGTGCGGAAGAACGCCGCACCGCGCAGCTTCTGGTTCAGCAGCAGCGCGAGGCCCAGGGAGGCCACGATGGTGATCGGGATGTGCAGCGCGGCGTAGTAGAAGGTGTTGCCGAGCGCCGTGTGGAAGCTCTTGTCCCCCACCAGGCGCGTGAAGTTGTCGAGGCCCACCCACTGGGCGGCGCCGAAGATGTTCCAGCTGGTCAGGGAGATGTAGAACAGCGTGAGCACCGGCGCGAGGGTGAGCACCGCGAAGCCGAGAAAGTTCGGCAGGATGAACGTCCAGCCGACCAGCGCGTTACGGACCTTGAGCGAGGTGCGCGGGGTCCTGAGCGGTGGCCGGGTGTCGGGCTGCGCGAACCCGAGGGTGCGCTCGTCGCCGACGACCGGTGTCGTCATGAGGGTTCGTCTCCTTGAGAAGCGGGGTGGTCCGGGGCGCGCGCCCGGGCTCGGCTCGAAGCCACGGAGCCCGGGCGCGCGAGTCGGTCGAGGTCAGCCGACCTCATTGGCGACGCGCTCCTCGGCCTCGGTGATCGCCTCGTCCACCGGGGTGGACTCGGACATGATCGCCGAGTGGGTCTCGCCCAGGATCGTCTGGATGGCGGCCGTCTTCTGGCCCACCGGGTTCTCGGGCAGGGTGTCGTGCGTGGTGTAGGCGAACCGCGACAGCTCGTCCTGCGGCACGCCCTCGAGCCCGAAGATCGCGTCGGCCACGGCGTCGTCGATCAGGGCCGGCGTGATGCCGATCTCGGCGAGCGCGGCGGCACCCTCGGGGCCGGCGGCGAACCGCAGGAAGTCCTTGGCGGTCTCGATCTTGGACTCGTCGATGCCGGAGCTGATGCCCATCGTGGTCGGGTCACCGAACGTCAGCGGGGTGTTCTCGGTGCCGGTCGTGGACTCGTCGAGCTGCGGGATCGGCGCGATGCCCCACTCGAAGGTGTCCGCGGCGCCCGACTCCTGCTCCGCCACCAGCGTGCCGATGTACCAGGAGCCCATCGGGAGCATCGCTGCCTTCTGGGTGCCGAACTGCGACTGGTAGGCCAGCTCGTTCGTGGTCACGGTGGCGAACGACGGCTGCGCGCCGGCGTCCTGCAGCGCGAGCTCGCGCTCGTAGTACGGGGCCAGGAACGAGAAGTCGCCGCCGTCGAGCGACGCGCCCGGCGTCTGCGAGAGGGCGAAGCCCTGCACGGTGGACTGCCAGCTGTGCAGGTAGGTGCCCGTGACCTCCTTCTCGCCGATGCCCTCGGTGAGCTGCTCGGCGGCGTCGGCGTAGTCGTCCCAGGTCCAGGAGCCGTCGGGCAGGTCCACGCCGGCCTTCTCGAAGAGCTCCTTGTTGTAGTAGAGCAGCCACGAGTCCTGGCGGTAGGGCACCGCGAAGGTCTTGCCGTCGACCGACATCGGCTCCAGGCCGCCCGTCGCCGGGTCGAGCTCGCCCGCCACGTCCGAGATGTCGAGCAGCGTGCCGCCCTCCTGGAACGTGATGTAGTTCTTCAGGTTCTTCACGATGAAGACGTCCGGCGCGGCACCCGCGGCCAGGTCGGCCGTGAGCGCCGTGTCGTAGTCGTCGCCCGCCGGGTACTCCTTGAGCTCCACGGTGACGTCGGGGTTGGCCTCGTGATAGGCGTCCGCGAGCGTCTGGAACTCCGGCGTGGACGCGAAGTCCCAGCCGGCCAGGCTGATGGTGACCGGGCCGTCGGCGGCCGCGGGCTCGTCCTGTCCGCCGCACCCCGTCAGGGCCAGCGACGCGGCGGCGGCGATGCCGAGCGCGCTCATGATCTTGCGGTTCATTCCAACTCTCCTTCGAGTGAATTCGGTCCTGCGGCGCCCCGGTGAGAACCATCGGTGCGCGTGGGTGATCAGGGCAGAGTTGCCGTGGTCCGTTCGCCGTCGGGCCAGGTCACGAGGGCCTGGTCGCCGGTGAGTTCGAGGTGCGGCGCCGGGAGCGGCGCCGGGTCGCGCGGGTCGCCGGCAGCGCGCCCGAGGTGGACGCCGACGGCGGTCCAGCCCTCCGGCACCGGGGCGTACCGCAGCCAGGGGGTGGTGCTCGGTCCCGCGAGGGGCGTGGCGTCGTCGTGGACGGTCGATCCACTGAGCGGCGCGATGTCGCCGAGCAGCGGCACCAGGGTCGAGCCGAGGCCCGGCCCGGCGGCCCAGCCGCCGATCCGGAGCGCCGTCGCCCGGGCGTCGAACCCGTCCGCGACCCGCACCAGCCGGACCTCCCAGGCGCCGCGGACGATCGACACGGTGGTGACCCGCCCCGCCGTCGTCGCCGTACCCGGACGCCCGGACCCGTGGTCGGGCGCGGTGGTGTCGACCTGCAGCCAGTGCGTGTCGGCGACGGAGGCGAGGACGGCGGCGGGGGTCTCGACAGGCTCGACCAGCGGGAGCCGCGCGAAGCCCGCGCGGTGGGTGGCGCGGTCGGCGACGTCGAGCAGCACCACCGACTGGTCCAGCGGCGCGAGCCACGCGTCGGGGTCCAGGAGCGGGGACGTCGCCGTCGAGTAGCCGAGGCGCGCGTACAGCGGCGAGTCGCCGCCGTCCGACCCGGGCAGCGCGTGGTCCGTGCCGTGGTTGATCACGCGCACGATGCCGTCGTCCCGTGTGGCGCTGATCGCCCAGCCGGGTGCGGCCGCGACCGTGAGCACGTCGCCGACGTCGACCGGGAGCGGCTCGGGCGCCGCCGTCCACACCTCGTGCGAGGCGGGCAGGGCCAGGCCGAGCAGCCCCTTGCTGGCCCAGTACGGCGAGCCGGTGCCGCTGTACCGCTGTGCGAGAGGGCGCCACGGCTGGTGCCAGCCGAGGGTCAGCAGGCCGTCGTCGCCCGGCACGTCGTGGTCGGCGAAGTGCCGCACGATGCGGGTCGCCGCCTCGCGGAGCTGGCCCGGCCGGCCCACGCCCGACACTGCACCGGCCCAGAACGGGGCGGCGGCCGCGAAGCGGTAGGTGAGGCTGCGGCCCTGCAGCAGCGGGGAGCCGTCGGCGCCGACCAGCGCGAGCGCGTCGTCCAGGTATCGCGCCAGGTGCTCGCGGTCCTGCGCCGAGCGGGTCGCCAGGTCGTCGCCAGCGGTCTGCGCGACCTCGGCCGCGCCGGTCATCCGCGCCCACATGGCCGGGTACAGGTGCAGGGCCCAGCCCGTGTAGTGGTCGAAGCTGCGCTCGGGGCCGTCGGCGAACCAGCCGCCGGGCCGGACGAACCGGTCGTGCGCCGCGAGGTCGCGCGCCACGTCGTCGGCGGAGAAGGGGCCGCCGACCGAGCGCAGGAAGGTCTCCACGACGATGCGGAACCAGACCCAGTTGTTGTCCGGGTAGCCCTCGTCGCCCACGACCGACGCGAGGTAGTCGACCAGGTGCTCCTGGGCCGACGGCGCCAGGCGGTCCCAGATCCAGGGGCGCGTCAGGTCGAGGATCAGGGCCAGCGAGGCCGCCTCGACCTTGGCCTGGCTGTGCTCGTCGGGCCGGGTCCAGCGCTCGGGGTGCGCGGGGTCGGCACCCGCGGTCAGCCCGGCCGCGTACCGCTCGGCGAGGTCGGTTGGGTCCGCGCCGTCCTCGCCCGCAAGCCGGAACCCGGCCAGCAGGAACGTGCGCGCGAAACCCTCGAGCCCGTCGACGGCGGTGCCGTAACCGCCAGGGGTGCCGGGCAGCGTGATGAGCGAGCCGGTCGGTGACGCGTAGGGCTCGACGGCCGCGAGCAGCCGGTCGGCGTAGCCGGTGAGCCAGGTCCGGGCCTCGGGGCCCGACGCCCCGGCGCCGGACGGACGGAAGGAAGCTGCGTGGTCGGTCATGCGACGAACTCCATGTCCTCGCGGGTCACGGCGCTGCGGGACGCCTCGCCCCGTGCGTAGCGCTCCAGCTCGTCGAGCGCGGCCGCCGTCATGCGGCGCGCCTCCGTGCCGAGCGACCCGGCGATGTGCGGTGTGATCATGACGTTGGGCAGGTCGTACAGCACGGACGACGCCGGCAGCGGCTCCGGCTCGGTGACGTCGAGCATCGCGTAGATGCGACCCGTGGCGCACTCACGCTCCAGCGCCGCGGTGTCGACCACGGTGCCGCGGGCGGTGTTGATCAGCGTGGCCCCGTCGGACAGCAGGGCGAGCTCGCGCGCGCCGATCAGGTTGCGCGTCGAGGGCAGCTCCGGGGCGTGCAGCGAGACGATGTCGGACGCCGCCAGCAGCTCGTCGAGCGGCACCAGCCGCGCGCCGGCGTCGGCCACGGCCGCGGCGTCCGCGAACGGGTCCGCCACGAGGATCTCGCGCGTCTCGGGGCCGGAGCCCGGCACGGTCAGTCGCGCCACGACCTGGCGGCCGGTGCGGGAGAATCCCACGATGCCGACCACGCGGTCGCGGTTGGACAGGTCGCCGTGCTCGTCCAGGTAGGACCAGTCGTCGCGGCGCTTGCGGGCGATGTTCGCGAGGAACGGCGCCTTCTTGCCCGCCATGAGGATCGCGGCCACCGTGAACTCCGCGACCGGCAGCGCGTTCTCGGCCACGGCGTTGGTCACCAGCAGCCCGCGGTCCCAGACGGCGTCGGACACGAGCGACCGGACCGAGCCCGCGCAGTGCACGACCGCGCGCAGGTTCGGCGCGAGCTCGAGGACGTCGGTGGTGAGCCGGGGCGCGCCCCACGAGGTGACGAGCACCTCGACGTCGGCCAGCCGGGCCTTGGCCTCGGGCGTGTCGTAGGAGGTCACACGAGCGGTCTCGCCGAGACTCGCGATCGCACGCAGCCGGGAGTCCTCGTCCGGGCCGAACTGCATACGCAGTGCCCGATCGTCCATGACGAGCAGGGCTTCAGGTCGCCGCACCACCGCGCTCCTCTCCATCGAGTCCGCGTCCGCCTGACCGTTCAGGCGAACAATTCCGATCACCTACGATCGGACGATGGCCCATTGAAGCCCACCAGACCGGCCGTTGGCAAGCCCTGGCATTCGTCGAAGAGTTCCTATACGATCATTTTCGATCATTGGAGATACGAACATGACATCAGCGTCGCTGCCCGCGCCCGACGTGTCGGCCCGGGACCACTGGACCGCCGGGCACGTGGCGAGCGCCCTCGCACCCACGCTCGCCAGGGCGGATGCCGAGCGCGGCACCCCGTGGCCGCAGCCGCTCGCCTCGCACTACGCCAGGTTCTTCCGCGACGGCAACCGCACGGCCTACGAGGCGCAGGTCGCCGCCCGGCAGGCGCGGCTGACCCGCGCCACCCTCGCCGCGCTCGTCGACCCACGGGACGACCTGGTCGACGAGGTGGTCGACGGCGTGCTGCTGCTCTGCGAGCAGTCGAGCTGGTGCTGGGCCTCGCACGACGACACGTTCGACCGGTTCGGCCGCGTCACGCCCACCGTGACCGAGCCCCACCTCGACCTCGGCGCGGGCGAGGTCGCGGCGCAGCTCGCGTGGATCGACCACCTGCTCGGTCCCGCGCTCGACGAGCGCGCGCCCGGCGTGCGCTGGCGCGTCCGGCAGGAGACGCAGGCCCGGGTGCTGCGCCCGTTCACCGACCGGCGGGACTGGTGGTGGCTCGGCGTCGACCACCCGATCATGAACTGGAGCCCCTGGATCCAGGGCAACGTGCTCGCGGCAAACCTCGCGCTGGAGGAGGACCCCGGCCGACGCGCGGCCACCACCGCGCTCGTGGCGGAGGGCATCGCCGCGTACTGGGCCTCCCTGCCCGCCGACGGCGGGGTGGACGAGGGCTACCACTACTGGTGGCACGGTGCGGCTCGCGCGCTGGAGGCGCAGGACCTGCTGACGTTCGCGGGGACCCGCCCGGAGCCCGAGTCGCTGGAGCGCATCCGCGCGACCCTGGCCTTCCCGCACGCCATGCACCTGGGCGGCAGCTGGTACGTCAACGTGGCCGACGGCGCCGCGCGGCCGCTCGCTACCTGGCCCTGGAACGTCGTGCACACCTGGGCGCAGCGGGTGGGCGACGAGGCGGCGGCGCAGCACGCGGCGTCGTACCGCGGGCAGCCCGGCGGGCTGTTCGACGAGCGCGCCTCCCTGCCCCGCGCGGTCGGCCTGCTGTCCGGGTCCTGGGTGGACGCCCCGGCCACCGCGCCACCGCTGGTGGGCCGGGCCACGTTCCCGGCGACCGGGATCGCGGTCGCGCGCACCGCACCTGGGTCGACCCGCGGGCTCGCGGTGTCGGTCAAGGGCGGCCACAACGACGAGAACCACAACCACGTGGACGTCGGCTCGGTGATCGTGGCGCTCGACGGCGTGCCCGTCGTGGTCGACGCCGGCAAGCCCACCTACCGCGCCGGCACCTTCGGCCCGGACCGGTACGACCTGTGGGTGGTCCGCGGCGACTGGCACAACGTCCCGCGGGTGCGCGGCGTGGAGCAGCCCCCGGGCCCGGAGTTCGCCGCCGGCGCCTTCGAGGTGTCGGACGGCGTAGCAGTGGCTGGCGGCGGGGGCGGCGAACGTAGGGTTGATCGCTCTGTCAGGGCTGACAGTGCGACTGGCCCTACGTTCGACGTCGAGCCGGCGACGGGCTGGCGGGCGCGGGTCGAGCTGGCCGGGGCGTACCCCGTGGCCGGGCTGGAGCAGTGGTGGCGTGAGGTGACGCTGGACCCGGCCGCCGAGGCCGTGACCGTCGAGGACTCCTGGCGGTTCACGGACGCGGCCCCGGCCGCACCCGTCGAGCCGACGGTGTGGCACTGGATGCTCGCGGGCGACGTCGAGCTCACGCCTGGCCGCGCGGTCGTCCGGTTCGCCCCGGACGGCGCCGCCGCGCCCCGGCGCGCACTCGCGATCACGTGGGATCCTCAGGCCGTCGACGGCGCGGTCGACGTGCGTGCGCTGGACGACCCCGAGCTGACCGCCGTATGGGGTGAACACCTGAACCGGTTGCGGCTCACGGCGCGCGCAGAGGCGCCGTCGGGCCAGTTCCGGGTAACCATGAGACCCACCGGGTCGGGATCGCAGGAGGTCGCATGACGCAGGAAGCGCCGCTCCCGAGCGAGCGTCGGGCACGCCTGATCGCGCGGGTGCGGGAGACGGGCTCCGCACGGGTGAGCGACCTGTCGCGCGTGCTGGGCGTGACCCCCGTGACCGTGCGGCGCGACCTCGCGCTGCTCGTGGCCGAGGGCACCCTGGAGAAGGTGCACGGCGGCGCCCGCATCCCGGCGCGCGGCACGGGCGCAAACGGCGGCTCCGGCAGCGGCGGCCTGGGCGCCCGCACCGGGGCCAGCACCGGCGTCCCCCTGCCGGAGGGCATGTTCACGGGCGACGACGAGCGGCCGACCATCGGCATGGTCGTGCCCTCGCTGGACTACTACTGGCCCGAGGTGATCCGCGGCGCGCGGGCCGCCGCGCACGACACCGCGCGGCTGATCCTGCGGGGCGGGTCGTACGACGTGGACCAGATCCGGCACCAGCTCGCGGCGCTCGTCAGCGACGACGGCGGTCCGGGGGTGGACGGCCTGCTGGTGGCCCCGCCCGTCGACGGGCCGGACGCCACCGATCTGGCCGACTGGCTCGCGGGCCTGGACCTGCCGGTGGTGCTGATGGAGCGGCGCCTGGTGGGCGGCCCGTACCGCGAGCCGCTGGAGTCGGTGGCGACCGACCACGCGCTCGGCTCGGGCACGGCCGCCCGGCACATCGCCGAGCGGGGGCACAAGCGCGTGGGCCTGGTGACGTCGCGGACCAGCCCGCACTCCGCGGCCGTGCGCCGCGGCTTCCTCGCGGCGGCGGCGGACCTGGAGTTCGACGTGGTGCTCGACCTGGAGACGGCGCCGCTGGCCGGCGCCGAGTGGGCCACCGACGCCGCGACCGTGCTGGACGAGTGCACGGAGACGGGCGTGACGGCGGTTCTGGTGCACTCCGACCGGGAGGCGATCTCGCTGGTGGAGCTGGCGCGGGAACGCGGCATGCGGGTACCCGCAGACCTGGCGGTGGTCGCCTACGACGACGAGGTGGCCGCCCTGGCCGACCCGCCGCTCACCGCGGTGAGCCCGCCCAAGGCCGCGATCGGCGCGGGTGCGGTGGAGCTGCTGACGCGCCGGCTCGCGGACGCCGACCGCCCGGTGCACCGGATCGAGCTGAGCTCCCGGCTGATCGTGCGCGCGTCGAGCGGCGACTGACCCGGTACCGCGCCCGGCGGGATCGTGAACGCGGCCTCGGGGAGAACATCACTCCGCCTGAGGGAGTAACGGAGACGTAGCAATGCTCCGTCTCCGTTACCCACCCGGACGCACAGGAGTTTCCCGGACCGGCCCCGGCCCGCGCGCCGGTCAGTGCCCGGTGACCGGCGCCGGGTCGTACCGGCGCAGCGCGACGCTCGCGCGCACCACGTCGCGCAGCGCCGTCAGGTCGCCCGACAGCACGCCCACCGCGCGGGCCTGCACCAGCACGTTGCCGAGTGCCGTCGCCTCGACGGGCCCGGCGATCACGGGCAGCCCGGCGGCCTCGGCCGTGAGCCGGCACAGCAGCTCGTTCCGCGAGCCGCCGCCCACCACGTGCACGGTATCCACGGCCACGCCGGCCAGGGACGACGCGTCCGCGATCGCCCGCGCCGAGGAGGCCGCGAGGCTGTCGAGGACCACCCGGACCAGGGCCGGCCGCGCGGCGGGCCCGTCCAGGGGCAGGTCGACCCCGAGTCGCGCGGCGGCGTCCGACACCCGGCGCGGCATGTCGCCAGGCGCGAGGAACTCGCCGCCGTCCACGTCGACGAGGCAGCGGCCGCCGGGCTCGGCGGAGGCCGCCGCCAGCAGGGCGGACAGGTCGACGGGTGCGCCGTCGTCGTGCGCCCAGGACCGGACGCACTCGTCCAGCACCCACAGGCCCATGACGTTGTGCAGGTAGCGCACGGTCCCGTCCAGGCCGAGCTCGTTGGTGAAGTTTGCGGCCCGGCTCGGCTCGGTGAGCACGGGCTCGGGCAGCTCCAGCCCGACCAGCGACCACGTGCCCGACGAGATGTACGCCGCGGCCGCCCCGAGCGGCGCCGCCGCCACGGCGGACGCCGTGTCGTGCGAGGCGACGGCGAGCACCGGCACCTCGCCGAGCCCGGTCGCCTCCCGCACCGCGGGCACCAGGTGCCCGACGACGGTGCCCGGCTCCACGAGGTCCGGCAGCTTGTCGCGGAGGCCGGCGAGCAGCGGATACTCGGCTGCCAGCCGCTCCAGGAGCTCGGCCGACCAGGTGCGCGAGGTCGCGTCGAGCAGGCCCGTGGTGGACGCGTTGGTCACCTCCGCGACGCGGCGGCCCGTGAGCCAGTAGGTGATGAGGTCGGGCACCAGCAGCAGGTCCCGCGCGCGCCCCCACTCGCCGGCCGAGCCCGCCCCACCGCCGGTCGAGCCCGCCCCACCGCCGGTCGAGCCCGCCCCACCGCCGGCCGAGCCCGCCCCTGCGCCGGTCGAGCCTGTCGAGACCCCCGCCACCAGCTGGAACTCGGTGGTGAACTGCAGGTGCTGCAGCCCGTTGACGGCGTAGTGGTCGGCGAACGGGATGCGCCGGTAGACCTCGTCGGCGACCGCATCGGTGCGGGGGTCGCGGTAGCAGAACGGGTCCGCCACCAGTTCCCCGGAATCGTCGAGGAACCCGTGGTCCACGGCCCACGCGTCCACGCCGATCCCCCGGACCGCGACGCCGCGCTCCCGCGCGACGTCGCCGGCGGACCGCAGCCCGTCGAGGATGCCGCGCCACAGCGCGCGCACGTCCCAGCGGAGCGCGCCCTGCTCGTCGGGCACGGGCCCGTTCGGGAACCGCCCGCACTCGACGAGCTCGACCCGGGGAGCGCCGTCGACGCCCCCCGCCGGTCGAGCTTCCCCTCCCGCAGGTCGAGCCTGTCGAGACCCGCCCCGCACGATCCCCAGCATCACCCGGCCGCTCGTCGCGCCCAGGTCGACGGCGACGAACCCGGTCTCGACAGGCTCAACCCGCGAGGGCACAGGCTCGACCCGCGACAGCACAGGCTCACTCACCGCAGGAACGCCGCTGCCACGCCCGCGTCCACCGGCACGTGCAGGCCCGTCGTGTGCGAGAAGTCGGAGGTGCACAGCGCGAACACGGCGTTCGCCACGTTCTCCGGCAGCACCTCGCGCTTGAGCAGGGTGCGCTGCGCGTAGAACTCGCCGAGCTTCTCCTCGGGCACCCCGTACACCGCCGCGCGGTTGGCGCCCCACCCGGAGGCGAAGATGCCCGAGCCGCGCACCACCCCGTCCGGGTTCACGCCGTTCACGCGGATGCCGTACTGGCCCAGCTCGGCCGCGAGCAGCCGCACCTGGTGCGCCTGGTCGGCCTTGGTAGCGGAGTAGGCGATGTTGTTGGGCCCCGCGAACACCGAGTTCTTGGACGAGATGTAGACGATGTCGCCGCCCATGCCCTGGTCCACGAGCACCCGCGCCGTTTCACGAGAAACGAGGAACGAGCCCTTGGCCATCACGTTGTGCTGGAGGTCCCAGTCGGCCTCGGTGGTCTCGAACAGCGACCGCGACAGCGACAGCCCCGCGTTGTTCACCACGAGGTCCACGCCGCCGAACGCCAGCACGGCCTCCTGGATCCCGGCCCGCACGGCCGCCTCCGAGGACACGTCCACGGCCACACCGATCGCGACGTCCGCCGACCCGAGCTCCGCAGCCGCGGCGGACGCCTTCGAGGCGTCCAGGTCGGCCACGACCACGCACGCGCCCTCGGCCGCCAGCCGGGCCGCGATCGCCTTGCCGATGCCCGACGCCGCCCCGGTCACCAGCGCGACCCGGGTCGCCAGCGGCTTGGGCGCGGGCATGCGCCGCAGCTTGGCCTCCTCCAGCGCCCAGTACTCGATGCGGAACTTCTCGGCCTCCGCGATGGGGGCGTAGGTCGAGATCGTCTCCGCGCCGCGCATCACGTTGATCGCGTTCACGTAGAACTCGCCGGCCACGCGCGCGGTCTGCTTGTTGCGCCCGAACGAGAACATCCCGACGCCGGGGACCAGCACGATCGCCGGGTCCGCACCGCGCATGGCGGGCGGCTCCTCGCCGCGCGCCCGGGCCACGGCGGCGCCGCGCTCGTAGTAGGCGGCGTAGTCGGCGCGGTAGGCCTCGTGCGCGGCCCGGAGCGCGGTGACGGTCTCCTCGACCGTGGCCGACGTCGGGACGTCGACGACGAGCGGCTTCACCTTGGTCCGCAGGAAGTGGTCGGGGCAGCTCGTGCCGAGCTCGGCGAGCGGCACCAGCCGCTCGCGTGCCACGAAGTCCAGCACGGGCGCCGAGTCGGTGAAGTGGCCCACCTGCGGGGCGTCGATGCTGGCCAGGCCGCGGATCACGGGCGCGAGCGCGGCCGCCCGGGCCCGCCGCTCGGCGTCGGGCAGCGGCTCGTGGCCCGGCCGCACGGCGCCGAAGGGATGATCCCCCCGGGCAGCCGTCCGGGCCGCGATGAACTCCTCGGCCCGCCGGATGATCGAGAGGGACCGCGCCTCGGCCTCGGCCGAGGTGTCGCCCCAGGCCGTGATGCCGTGGCCGCCGAGGATGCAGCCGACGGCCTGCGGGTTCGCGGCCTTGTTGGCCGCGATGTCGAGCCCGAGCTGGAAGCCCGGACGGCGCCAGGGCACCCACACGACCTCGTCGCCGAAGATCTCGGCGGTCAGCTTCTCGCCGTCGGCGGCCGCGGCGATCGCGATGCCGGCGTCGGGGTGCAGGTGGTCCACGTGCGGCGCGTCGACCAGGCCGTGCATCGCGGTGTCGATCGACGGCGCCGCGCCGCCCTTGCCGTGCAGGCAGTAGTCGAACGCGGCGACCATCTCGTCCTCGCGCTCCTCGCCCGGGTACACGTCCACGAGGGCGCGCATCCGGTCGAGCCGCAGCACGGCCAGGCCCTGCTCGGTCAGGGTGCCGAGGTCGCCGCCGGAGCCCTTGACCCAGAGCAGCTCGACGGGCTCGCCGGTCACCGGGTCGGTGGCGGTGCCCTTCGCGGACGTGTTGCCGCCCGCGTAGTTGGTCACCCGCGGGTCGGAGCCCAGCCGGTTCGACCGGCTCACCAGGTCCCCGACCACGCCGGCTCCGCTGACGTCGTTCATGCTCCCCATCCCGCCTGCGCGCCACCGACGCGCTCGCTCGCGATCTTCTCGGCATAGCCCGACGCCGCGAAGGCCGCGGTCGGGTTCGGGTCCAGCCCCATCTCCTCGCGCACCTGCGCGACGAGCGGCCGGACGTCGGTGTCATACGCGTCCATGAGCACGCCGTGCGCGCCGAGCACGTCGCCCGCGAGCTGCGCCGCCTCCAGCGCCTCGACGTCGACGAGCAGCGCCTTGGCCGTCGCCTCCTGGACGTTCATGACCGACCGGATCTGGGCCGGGATCTTCGGCTCGATGTTGTGGCACTGGTCGAGCATGAAGTTGACCCCGCTGTCCGGGGCGTGCGCGCCGGCGGACACGATCTCGTGCATGATCCGGAACAGCTGGAACGGGTCCGCGGCGCCGACCATGAGGTCGTCGTCGGCGTAGAACCGGCTGTTGAAGTCGAAGGCGCCGAGCCGCTCCTGGCGCAACAGCTGCGCCACGATGAACTCGATGTTGGTGCCGGGCGCATGGTGGCCGGTGTCGAGCACCACCTTGGCCCGGTCGCCGAGCGCCATGACGTGCAGCAACGAGGTGCCCCAGTCCGGCACGTCGGTCACGTAGAAGGCCGGCTCGAAGAACTTGTACTCGAGCACCATGTGCTGGTCGTCGTCGAGCTCGGCATAGATCTCGGCCAGCGACTCGGCGATCCGGTCCTGGCGGGCCCGGATCGAGTCCTGGCCGGGATAGTTCAGGCCGTCCGACAGCCAGACCTTGAGGTCCTTGGACCCCGTGGCGCGCATGACGTCGATGCACTGCTTGTGGTGGTCCACGGCCTTGGCGCGCACCCGTGGGTCCGGGTGGGCCAGCGAGCCCAGCATGAAGTCCTCGTCCTGGAAGACGTTCGAGTTGATCATGCCGATCCGGACGCCCAGGTCGTCGGCGTGCCGGGCGAGCGCGCCGAAGTCGTCCACCAGGTCCCACGGGATGTGCAGGCTGACGCGCGGGGCGACGCCCGTGTACCGGTGGACCTGTGCGGCGTCGGCGAGCTTCTCGAACGGGTCACGCGGCACGCCGGGCTGGCTGAAGACCTTGAACCTCGTGCCCGAGTTGCCGAACGCCCAGGACGGCAGCTCGATCGTCTGCTGCCGGAGCGCTGACCTGGCCGCCTCGACACGTGTGGATGCCGCCATGGCGTCCTCCCTCTCCGCGCACGCCCTCGTGCGCACCTTGAAACGATTCACTCAGACCCTATTCCGCAAGCCCGAGGTGGTCAAGACATGCGGAAGGCGAACCGTTGCGATCGGCAGAACGTCAGGTGGTCGGCAGCACGTCAGGTGGTCGGCAGCTCGAGCTGCCGAC
>NZ_JBHVEG010000104.1:0-21307 GCF_042802395.1 Promicromonospora sp. NPDC057488 | reverse complement strand
GTCAGTCAACTGACCGGTCTCGACGCAACCGACCGAAGTCAGTTGTCCCGCGCGAAAGGCCTAGCTCGCCGGCTGGAGGGCCTGGACCTGGAGCAGCGGGTCGTCGATGTCGGCGCACGCCGTCAGCTCGAGCTGGTCGTTCTGCACGAACAGCGAGCGCTTCTCGCCGGGCGGGTAGACCCGCAGGCCGTCGGCGGGCGTCTGGCCGCACTCGTCGCCGTAGTTCTCGGCCTGGGAGACGCGCACGAGGGCCTGCGCGGACGCACCCGGCTTCAGCGTCACCGTCTCGTGCGGGCTCGACCGGTCGAACTCCGCCGCGGCGCCGATCTGCTCGCCGTCGCCGTCCCCGACGAACGACACCCCGGGCCAGCCCTGCAGCGTGCAGGTCTCGGGCGCCTCGTTCTTCAGCACGATCCACACCCCGTAGTGCCCGGCGCCCCCGCCGCCTTCCTCCGGCAGCAGGCTGCCCGCAAGCTCGGGGGACTCGCACCGCCCGGACGCCGATCCGCCCGCGTCGCCGTCGTCCGCCGTCTCCGTCTCGGACGGTTCCGACGACTCCTGCGTGGGCGACTGGGTCGCGCTCGCGTCCGGGCTCGCGGACGTCGTCGTGGTCGCCGACGGCGTGGCGGACGCGCTCTCGTCGCCTCCGGCGCCGGCGGCGTCCGCCGAGCACCCCGCCGTCAGCAGCAGCGCCGCGACCCCCGCGGCACCGCACATGGTCATGATCGCTTCTCGCTTGAACACCTGAGCCTCCCCCTTCGGCTGGAACAACCGGCGGGCCGCGACCTCCACTGCGGTCCCCGCCGATCGTGTCATCACCCCGAGCATCTCGCTGAGTTGCCCCAGTCAACAAATCGACGGCGCGCCGCGCCCCGGACGGACCCGGCGTCGGCCCCCGATCTCTCCTAACCTGGTGCGCTGTGTCGAGCGAGAGGACAGGACAGACGATGACGACGAACCCTGTGTACGGCTCCAACTTCCCCGATCCCGCGGTGCTGGAGGTGGACGGGACCTACTGGGCGTACGCGACCAAGAACCGGGTCGAGGCGATGCCGGTGCTGCGCTCGTCCGACCTCGTGCGCTGGGCGGAGGTGGGCGACGGCATGCCGCAGCTCGCGGCGTGGGTCGAACCGGGACTGAACTGGGCGCCCGAGGTCGCGGCCGTGGACGGCCGGTACGTCGCCTACTACACGGCGCACGACCGGGCCACGGACGTGCAGGCCGTCGGGGTGGCCGTCTCGGACACGCCGTACGGCCCGTTCCGGGACGACGCCGAGCGCCCCCTGCTGTGCCAGGACCACGAGGGCGGCTCCATCGACGCCTCCCCGTTCACCGACCACGACGGCTCGCGCTGGCTGCTGTGGAAGAACGACGGCAACCACGTGGGCGTGGACACCTTCATCTACGTGCAGCGGCTGTCCGACGACGGGCTGCGCCTGGAGGGGGAGCCGGAGCGGATCCTCAAGCAGGACCAGGAGTGGGAGGGCACCCTCGTCGAGGGACCCTACGTCTGGCCGCACGCCGGCAGCTACTACCTGTTCTACTCGGGCAACGCGTTCGACTCCGACCGCTACGGCGTGGGCTACGCCGTCGCCGAGAAGGCGACCGGCCCGTACGTCAAGCCGCGCGACACCCCGATCATGGTGTCCAACGACGTCGCGGCCGGGCCGGGGCACGGCATGGTCGTCGAGCGCGACGGGCGCACCTGGTACGTGCATCACGCCTGGCCGCCGGGCGCCGTCAACGTGCCCGGGCCGGGTCGCCAGATGTGGCTCACCGAGCTGGTCTTCGAGCCGTCCCCGGACGGCGGCCCGGACGTCCCGCGGTTCCTCGGCCCGCGCACGGAGCTGGACCTGGCCTGACCGGGCCCGCGGGGCGCCGGGTCACACCGGCGCCCCGTCACACCGGCGCCTCGTCCGGCAGCCCCACCGTGAGCTGGGTGAACGACTTGCCGCTGGTGTCCTTGAGCACCACGTAGCCCGCGTCGACGTGCGGCTCGATGCCGCTGTGCTTGTCGTTGGGCGCGCCGATGATGAGCTGGAACCCGAGCCCGCGCCAGGCGTTGATCGCGCGGCCGGTGAAGTGCGCGTCGGCCTTGATGAGCGCCTCGTCGAGGAAGACCGGCGCGTACCGGGGGCGCGCCGACCCGGCGTCGCCGAGCTGGTAGCGCAGGGCCGCGCCGACGATGAACGCGACGAGCTCCTGGGACTCGCCGCCGGACTTCTCGCCGATGTGGTCGTACACGGCGACGTGCGCGCCGGCCTTGGTCAGCTTCTCGGCGCTGATCCGCACGTGGTTGCGCACGTCGATCAGGTCGTGGAACTCCGGCGCGGTGCGGCGCACCCGGTCGACCACCTTGGCCATGCGGGTGTAGGCCCGCTGCCGGTCGGTGTCGCTGACGGCGTTCGCGATCGCCTCGCGCACGGCGCGCAGGTCGCTGCGGAACCGGGCCCGCACCGGCGAGGACGTGTCGCGCAGCTCGATGTGCAGCTTGTGGTGCTCGTCGGAGAAGTCCAGGCCGTCGAGGATCGTGTTGACCGGGTCGATGCGGTCGCGGATCTCGCGCACGGCCGTCGAGATGTCGCTGTCGAGCTTCGTCAGGTCCGCCCCCGACAGCCGCAACAGGCTGTCGCGCCACTCCGACTCCAGCTCGTGCAGCCCGTTCTTCTCCAGGTCGGTCAGGAACCGCTCGTAGTCGTCGTACGACGTGTCCGGGTCGACGCCGAGGTTCGGGTTGGGCCACCGCTCCTTGAACGTCTCGAACACCTCGCGCAGGGCGGAACGCCCCCGCCCGACGGCGGCCTGCGCCTCGCCCTGGTCCTCCCGCACCCGCGCGGTGGCGCGGTCCAGGGCGGCGTCGAAGCGCTCGACGGCCTGCGCGGGGGAGTCGTCGGCGCTCTGGTCGTCGGCGAACAGCCCGGCCAGGTACGTGCGGTGCCCGGCGGCCACCTGGGTGCCGTCGGCCTCGGCGTCGTCGAGCGTGCGCTGCGCGGTGTCGACGGCGTCAGCCGTGCGCTCCCAGGACGACTCCAGGTCCGCGGCGCGGCTCTTGGCCACGCCGCTGTCCTCGGTCAGCCGGGTGACGCGGTCCTCCAGCTCGCCGAGCTCCCGGCGCAGCCGCCCGATCTCCGGGTTGTCCGACGTGACCTCCGTGACGATCGCCGTCCAGCGGCCCAGCTCGGACCGCAGCGACCCGATGTCGACCTGCTCCCACGTGAGGTCCGCGATCTTCTCGTACGCACCGCGCTGCTTCTCGAACGAGTCGAGGCCCGCCGTCACCTGCTCCAGCACGGCGCTCGCGGCGGCGTGCGCCTGCTCGGCCTCGGCCACCTCCCGCTCCAGCTCCTGCAGGCGCCGGGCGGCGGAGAAGCCGAGGACGTTCCGCACGCCCTGGCCACCGTGGGCGCCGCGGCCGCCGTCGGACGTCTGGCCGCTGATCGTGACCGCCTTGCGGTGCAGGGCGAACCCGGCGGGGGAGTCGATGCAGACGTAGCCGTACCGGTCGGCGAGCTCCTGCTTGAGCCAGCCGGTGAACGGCGTCGGCCGGTGGTCCAGGCGCGCGGGCAGGGTGCGGTCGGCCACGGCGGCCTCGTCGCGGCGTCCGGTGGGCACGCCCCGGAACCGGATGCGGCGCGCGGTGGGCACCGCGTTGATGGCGGTGCGGAAGGTCTTGAGGTGCGCCACGTCGATCAGCATCTCGGTGGCGAACCCGCCCAGCGCCAGGTTGAACGCGGCGCGCCACGGCTCGAACTCGGTGCGCACCTCGATCAGCTCGCCGACGAACGGCAGCTCGTCGGTGGACAGGCCCGCGGCCTCGGCCAGAGCCGCACGGGCCCTGTGCAGGTCGGTCGGGATGTTGTCCTTGCGGGCGCCGACGGTGCGCAGCTCCGTCCGCAGGTCCTCCAAGGCGTCCGCGGCGGCCTGCTCGCCCAGGGTCGCCTCGGTGAAGCGCCGCCGGGCGGCGGCCCGCGCGTCGGTGTCGTTCAGCGCGCGGTGCGCCTGCTCGACGACGGCGTCGAACCCGGCGGCGTCGGACACCTGCGCGCCGACGTCGGCCAGCAGGGCGTCGAACCGGGTGCGGGCCGCCGCGACGGGCTCGATGCGGGCCTCCAGGCGGTCCACCTCGTCCTGCGCCTTCTTCAGGCGGTCGCCGCCGGCTGCGCCCAGCAGGTCCCGGGCGGCGTCGCGCTCCAGCTTGGCGGCCGCGACCCGGACGGTGAGCTCGGTCGCCTCGTCCCGCGCGCGGGCGCGCCGCCGCTGCAGGTCGGTCTCCGAGGCGCGCAGCAGGTCGAGCCGGCGCCCGGCGAGCCAGAGCGCGGCCGGGGCAGCCTGGTCGGTGAACTGGCCCACTGCCTCGATCATCCGCAGCCGCTCGACGGCGCCGTCGATCGCGGTGCGGTGCTCGCGGACGGGGCGCAGCGCCCGGACCTGCTGCTGCGCGGTGACCATGCGGTCGCGGGTGGCGGACAGCTCGTCGAACTGCTGCACGGCGCCGTCGGCCGTCGCGAACGTGGAGGGCTCCTCCAGGACCATCGTCTTGTACAGGGCGTCGACCGTGGTGATCTGCTGCCCGGCCTGGATGCGGCCCAGCAGGCCGACGGCCTTGTGCCCGTCGCCGCCCGCGCCGATGCCGAGCGCGGTGTGCAGCCGGGCCGTGTAGTCGCGGTCGGTGTCGAAGCAGGTCAGGCCCGTGCGGGTCACGGCCCGCCGGTCGAACCGGTGCCGCGCCGCCTCCTCCAGGCCGGTCAGGTCGAACGGCCCGTCGCACGTGCCGCGCACCGCGATGACGTTCTCCAGCGAGCGGGCCGACGACGGCACGTACCAGGCGCGCACCGCGGTGAACGTGGCCCCGCCCTGGTCGACCCACGTCATGGCGATGGCGGACCAGGTGTCCTCCTTCTCGCCGCGCAGCACCCGCAGCCGCGTCTCGCCGTCGACCCGCTTCTCGTCGAGCTTGCCGCGCGCGTAGGACAGGATGTTGCGCTGCTCCTTGCCGCGCGGCTTGCCGGTCACGCCGCCGTTGGACGCCCCGTTGAACGGCGTGGTGTGCGGCATGATCAGCGCGATGTACGAGTCCATCAGCGTGGACTTGCCCGAGCCCGAGCCGCCGCTGAACAGCGTGGCGCCGGGGGACAGGCGCACCTGGTGGTGCCCGTGGTAGCCGCCCCAGTTGACCAGCTGCAGGGTCTGCGCCACCCACTGCTGCCCGGTCGACGTGGCCGGGACCAGCCCCCACAGCGTCTCGATCATGCTCACGAACGGGTCTCCTTGTTGTCGGCGAGCCAGCGGGTGAGCTCGGCGAGCCGGTTGTTGTCGAGCACGACCTCCACCAGGGGAGTGATGCGGTAGCGGCCCGTGGACTCCTCGTCGATCAGGCCCTCCACCACGAGGCGGCCCACGGCGTCCCGGATCTCGCGCTGCGGGCGGACAAGGTTGTTGTCGTCCAGGTCGAAGAACGTCAGCACGCCCTGCTCGATGTCCTCCAGGTCGATCCGGGCCGACGTCTCGCCCGAGCTCGCCTCGTGCTGGTAGACGGTGCGCAGGTGCACCAGCACCAGGGTCTCGACCCGGTTGTACGGGTCGTCGCGCAGCAGGATCGGCACGTCCACCTCGCCCGAGCGGACCTGCTGTTTGTAGGCGATCTGGCGGTCGTGGTCCACCACGAGGCGCACGAACAGGTCGTGCAGGCGCGACTCGATGACCGACTGGTGCTCCAGCAGCGTGCGCCACTGCGCGCGGTGCTTCTCCGCCGTCAGGAACCGCCGCTGCAGCAGCCGGACCAGCACCCGCCGGACCTCCGGGTCGAGCAGGCCGCGGTCGCCCGCGAACAGCTCGGTCTGGTCGTCCTCCATCGGGGCGGGCTCGATGAAACCCGCCTCGTCGGTGCCCACCTCGTTCGACACCTCCTCGTCCGCCGCCACCTCGTCCGTGCCCACCCGGTCCGTCACCGTCTCACTCATCCGTCGTCCCGCCCTCTGCCTCGTGCTCGTCCGTCATCGCCACCCCGCCGAACGCGAAGCGCCGGCGGGTCCCGTCGGGCCGGACCGCCTCGACGGTCACCACCTGGCCCGTCTCGACCATCCCGTGCCGGTGCGCGAGCTCCAGCAGCCCGAGCAGGTCGACGGGCCGCCGCAGCCGCTCGGGCGCGGCCCGGAACGCCGCGCCGACGTCGACGGTCCCGTCGTCCTCGCGCGGGCGGCCGGTCAGGTGCCGCTCCAGGTCCGCGTAGTGCGGGCCGCCCCAGGCCCGCGAGTCGTCGTCCGGCACCGCGCCCATCTCCCAGGCTTCCAGCGGCGTCGGGGGAGCGGGCGGCCGCAGGCCGTCGACCTTCTGCCGCAGGTGGCCGACGTCGGCCGCGGGCAGCCGCCGCATCGGCGCGACCGGCTGCTTGTGCCGGGAGGTCGGCATCCACTGCTGGAACCCCGACATCACGTCGCGCAGCAGCCCGTCGACCTCCCGGTCGCGCAGCGGGTCGTGGTTGCGGATCTGCGTGGTGATGACGTGCGAGGCCTGCTGCTGCGCGTGCAGCACCTCCCGCACGCCCTGCTCGATGCGCCGCGCGATCTCGTGCAGCTCGCGGCGCTGCGCCGCGGGCAGCTGCCCGGCGAACGGGTGCCCCAGGATCATGCGCAGGTTGGCGGCGAGCTGGTCGATGTGCTCGGCCCGGCCGATCAGCGCGAGCGCCCCCGCGAAGGCGCGCCCCTCGCGCGTGGACTCCATGATGTCCTTGCCGCGCGCCAGGTACTCCCGCAGCACCTCGCCCGTGGGGCGCACGTCCTGCCGCAGGTCGGTGACGACGTCGCGCTGCACCTGCCTGATCGACTCGACCACGCGCGCAAAGTCGGCCGGGAGCTCGCGCGCCAGGTGCAGCACGTTCTCCGTCTCCTCCAGGAGCTGGTCGTCGCTCACCGGTTCGACGGCGCCCGTGCTGTCCAGGCGCTTGATCTCGGCGGTGCGCTCCTTGATCTCGGCGTCCAGGCGCGCGATGCGGGACAGCACGTCGGGGTCGGCGTCCTGCGCGAGCTCCTCCACGGCGTCGAGCAGCGTCCGCACGCGCGACTCGGAGACCCGGGTGCGGGCGCCGCCGACCCGGCCCGCGACCTCCAGCGCGCCGACGCCGTGGGCGGAGACCTGGTAGACCTCGACGCCCTCGTGGACCTGGCGCTTGAGCCAGCCGGACCGGACCCAGCCCCGGCACAGGTCGCGCGCGCTGCCGACGGGCAGGGGCGCGTTGCCCTCCTCGCCGTACCCGGCCGACCGCAGGCGGCCGAGCGCGGCGTCGATCTCGGCGTGCGCGTCGGCGACGGGGACCTGGGGCCGCTGCGCGGTGAAGACCAGCGCCAGCATGGTCACGACGAACGGTGCGTAGGTGCCATGGAGCAGGTCCAGCATCGGGTTCTTGAACGCTCGGAGCGCACCTTCGTACGCGCCCTCCACGGTGGCTGTGCTCATCGCCGACCAGGGTACGTGGACAGTCCGACATCGACCGGCACGGGGTGCAGGGGGTGAGGAATGAGACAGGCGTCCAAGTGGGGTGTTCCTAAGGTTAGGCTTACCTCCCGTGACCGCCCCTACCGCCCTCCGTGGTGACGACCTCGTGCTGGGCTACCAGCGCACCACCGTGGTGCACGGTGTCGCCGTGCACCTGCCGCCCGGTGTCGTCACCGCGCTCGTCGGCCCGAACGGGTCCGGCAAGTCGACCGTGCTGCGCTCGCTGGCCCGGCTGCACCCGGTGCAGCAGGGCACCGTCAGCCTGGGGGACACGGCCGACGACGCCGTCGACGTCGCGCCGCTGTCGGCGCGCGACTTCGCCCGCCGCGTCACGCTGCTGGCCCAGTCCCGCCCGCACCCGGCCGGCCTGGAGGTGCGCGACGTCGTCGCGTTCGGCCGGCACCCGCACCGCCGCCGCTTCGCGCCGCTGACCGACACCGACCACGCCGCGATCGACCGCGCGATGGACATCACCGGCGTGGCCGCCATGGCCCGCCGCGGCGTGGACCAGCTCTCGGGCGGCGAGGTGCAGCGCGTCTGGCTGGCCACCTGCCTGGCCCAGGAGACGGGCGTGGTGCTGCTCGACGAGCCCACCAACCACCTCGACCTGCGCTACCAGGTCGAGACGCTCGACCTGGTGCGCGACCTCGCCGAGGAGCACGGCACCGCGGTCGGCATCGTGCTGCACGACCTGGACCACGCCGCCTCGGTGGCCGACGCCGTCGTCCTGCTGCACCAGGGCCGCGTGCTCGCAGCCGGGCCGCCCGCGCAGGTGCTCACCGGCGAGCACCTCTCGCTCGCCTACGGCCTGCCGATCGACGTGAGCACCGACCCCGGCACCGGCCGGGTGCGCGTGCACCCGCGCGGCCGCCACCACGGCCGGACCCGCTGAGCCGCTCCCGGCCGCACGCACCACCCACAGACCCCAGACCCGCAGGACGCCGACGGCGCCCGCACCACCCGACGCACCCGGCACTGCCCGACACGACGTGTCATGAATCGAGGAGTCCCATGTCCCTGCGCAACCTCTCCCTGCGCGAGAAGGCGCCCCTGGCCGCCGCCGCCCTGGTCCTGCCGCTGCTGCTGAGCGCCTGCGGCACCACCGACCCCGGCGCGGCCGCGACCCAGGGTCCGACCGAGGCCGCCTCGGGCGACTGCGCCGACGTCACGACGTCGACGGAGCCCGTCACGGTGACCGACTCGTTCGACCGCACGGTCGAGCTCGACAAGCCCGCCGAGCGGGTCGCCGTCCTGGAGTGGCAGCAGGTCGAGGACGTGCTCAGCCTGTGCGTCAACCCGGTCGCCGTCGCCGACGTCAAGGGCTACACCACCTGGAACGCCGCCGAGGAGCTGCCCGAGGGCGTGGCCGACGTCGGCACGCGCGGCGAGCCCAACCTCGACGCCCTGTACGCGACCGACCCCGACCTGGTCATCATCGAGGCGTACACGCCCGACGACGAGATCATCGCCAAGCTCGAGGCCTACGACGTGCCCGTGCTGGCCACCAAGGGCGCCGACGCCGCCGACCCGATCGGGACCATGCTCAACACGTTCGACATCATCGCGCAGGCCACCGGCCGCACCGAGCGCGCCGGGGTGGTCACCGACGAGTTCGAGGCGCACCTGGCCGACGCCAAGGCGCAGGTCGCCGAGGCCGCCCCGGCCAGCACCGACTTCGTGTACTTCGACGGCTGGGTCGACGGCGGCAACGTGTCCATCCGCCCGTTCGGGCAGGGCTCGCTGGTCGGCGAGCTCGGCGAGGAGCTCGGCCTGACCAACGCCTGGACCGGCGAGGTCGACCCCGCCTACGGCCTGGGCCAGTCCGACATCGAGGGCATGACCGACGTCGGCGACGCCACCCTGCTGTGGACCGGCACCAAGGAGGGCGAGGACGACTGGACCGCCGAGCTCACCAAGAACGACGTCTGGGCGGGCCTGCCCGCCGTCACCGAGGACCGCGCGCACGCGTTCCCGGAGCACACCTGGACGTTCGGCGGCCCCCGCTCCTCCGAGAAGATCGTCGACGCCTACGTCGACGTCTTCACGAGCTGACGCCATGACCGCCACGCAGTCGCCGTCCACGACGGACACCCTGCCCCAGGCCCCCGCGTCGCGCCCCGTCACCTGGGTGACCGGCGGCGCGGCCCTGGTGGGGCTCGCGCTGGCCGTGCTCGTCGTCGGTGCCTGGCACCTGACGCAGGGCACGTCCGGCGTCGGGGCGGGCGACCTGCTGCGCCTGCTCACCGGGCAGGACGCCGGCGACTCGTCGGCGGTCCGCGACATCCTCGTCGGCTCACGCCTGCCGCGCCTCGCGGCGGGCGTGGCCGTCGGGTTCGCGCTCGGCGTCGCCGGCGCGCTCTTCCAGTCGATCGCCCGCAACGCCCTGGCCTCGCCCGACACGCTCGCCGTGACCGCAGGCTCCTACCTGGCGGTCGTCGCCGTGGCCGCGTTCGGCCTCGCCGTGCCCCTGTGGGCCTCGGGCGCCGTCGCGTTCGCCGGCGGTATCGCCGCCGCCGGGCTCGTGCTCGGGCTCGCCGGCGGCGCCGGGTCGTCGTCCACCCGCCTGGTCCTGGCCGGGTCCGCCGTCGCCCTCGCGCTGCAGGCCGCGGCCTCCGCCCTGCTCATCCTGTTCCAGACCGAGACCACCGGCCTGTTCGCCTGGGGCAGCGGCTCCCTGAGCCAGCTCAACCTCACGGCCTTCTGGCGCGCCCTGCCCGTCGTCGTGCTCGCCACCGTCGGCGGCCTGCTCGTCTCCCGGCGCCTGGACGTGCTCGGCCTCGGCGACGACACCGCCGGGGCGCTCGGCGTGCCCGTCCGCTCCACCCGCGCCATCGGCGTGCTGCTCGCGGTGCTGCTCACCGCCGCCGCCGTCACCCTGGCCGGACCCCTCGGGTTCGTCGGCCTCGCGGCACCCGTCGTCGCCCGGCTCCTGGCCCGCGTGGTCCCCGCCCTGCACCGGCACGCCATCCTCCTGCCCGCCGCCGGCCTGCTCGGCGCGTTCGTCGTCGTGCTCGCCGACGCCGTCGTCCGCGCCATCCTCGGCGCCGAGGACGCGCTCGCCGTCCCCACCGGCGTCGCGACCACGCTCGCCGGCGCCCTGATCATGGTCGTCCTCGCGCGGCGCCTGCGCGACGCCGGACCCTCCCGCCGACCGCCCGCCGCCAGGACCGGGCCGCGCAGTACCCGCCGCTTCGTCGTCGTGCTGACCGTGTGCGTCGCCCTCGCCCTCGGCGTGGCCCTGCTCGGCATGCTCGCCGGGTCCACCTGGCTGCGCACCGGCGACATCGCCCTCTGGCTGAACGACCAGGGCCCGGCCGTCGTCCGGTTCGCCCTCGACGAGCGCGCGCCCCGCGTGCTGGCCGCGATCGTCGCCGGGGCCGCCCTGGCCCTGGCCGGCACCATGGTCCAGGCCACCGCCCGCAACCCGCTCGCCGAGCCCGGCATCCTCGGGATCACCGGGGGAGCGGGCCTCGGCGCCGTCGTCGTGGTCACCGCCGTGGCCGGCACCGCCTGGGGCAACGGCGTCGCGGCCAGCAACGGCGCCATGCTCGTCGCCGCCGTGCTCGGCGGCCTGCTCGCCTTCGCCGCCGTCTACCTCCTGGCCTGGCGCGGCGGCCTGCACGCCGACCGGCTCGTGCTCATCGGCATCGGCCTCGGCTACCTCACCACCGCCCTGACCACCTTCCTGCTGCTGCGCTCCGACCCCTGGAACACGCCGCGCATCTACACCTGGCTCTCGGGCACCACCTACGGGCGCACCCTCGACCAGGTGCTGCCCGTGGTCGTGGTGCTGGCGCTCGCGGTCCCGCTCGCCGTGATCGTGCGGCGCGAGCTGGACCTGCTCGCGCTCGACGACGACACGCCCCGCCTGGTGGGCGTCCGCCTGGAGCGCAGCCGCCTCGTGGTGCTCGCCGTGGCGGCGGTGCTGGCGGCGACGAGCGTGACCGCCGTCGGCGTCGTGGGGTTCGTCGGCCTGGTCGCGCCGCACGCAGCGCGCGCCCTGGTGGGCGGCCGGCACGCGCGGGTGCTGCCGGTGGCCATGCTGCTCGGCGCCGTGCTGCTCGGCCTGGCCGACACGCTCGGCCGGACCGTCATCGCGCCCGCGCAGCTGCCCGCCGGGCTGGCGGTCGCGCTGCTCGGGGCCCCGTACTTCGTCTGGCTGCTCGCCCGCTCGCGGGCGTGAGCCCCGCTCCGGCTCAGCGCCGGTGCGCGGTGAACAGCAGGTACTCCCAGCCCATGGCGCCGTCGGTGTTCTGGAACCGATTGGTCAGGTCCAGCAGCGCGGCGTCGAGCTCGGCGGTGCGCGCCGCGTCGTCGGCGATGTTCTGGTAGACCGCGATGGTGGGGCCGTAGACCGCCTTGAAGAAGTCGCGGAACTCCGCGGCCGTCGCGAAGCGGGTGACGGGCAGCGAGCGCACCTCGGCGCGCACGTCCGTGATGCGGTCGCCGAGCAGGCCGCGAACGTGCCGTTCGTCGCCCCACAGCGGCGCCGCCTGGGCGCCCGGCGGCGGGGCGGGGGCGTACGGCCGCATGGCGGCGAACATCTGCCCGATGAACCCGTCCGGCGTCCAGGCGACCAGCCCGATCGTCCCGCCGGGCCGGACCACGCGGACCAGCTCGTCGGCGGCGGTCCGGTGGAACGGCGCGAACATGACGCCGAGGCAGGACAGCACGGTGTCGAACGACCCGTCGTCGTAGGGCAGGGCGTGGGCGTCACCCTCGGCCCACGTGAGCTCGACGCCGCGGGCTGCGGCGATCTCGCGCCCGGCCTCGAACAGCTCGGGGGTCAGGTCGGACGCGATGACGCGGCCGCCCGCGAGCGCGGCGGGGATGGCGGCGTTGCCGGAGCCCGCGCCGATGTCGAGCACGCGGTCGCCGGGGCGTACCCCGGCGGCCTCGACCAGGATCGGGCCGAGCGCGGGGACCACCTCGGCGGCGACGGCCGGATAGTTACCGAGCGCCCAGAGGGCGCGGTGCTTGGTCCGGACGGTGGCCAGGACTTCGGGCGGGACCTCGGGCCGGACGTCGGCGGTGTCGCTCATGGGGCTGCTCCTCGGCTCGGTGCCCCCGCGTTCCCAGTCAACGCCCGGTCCGGGGCGGGTACCACCACAGGGGAGAATCTCACCCGGAGTGGTGGCAGATCACGACAATCACGTCAGAGTCTGACAAGCGGTGCTAGGGTCGTTCGCATGGATCTTGGGCTGCACTACTACACGTTCACCCACCCGGAGTGGGAGACCACCCTGGCCGATCGCCTCACCGAGACCGCGCAGATCGCCGACGAGGGCGGCGTCAACCTGCTGACGGTCATGGACCACTGGTTCCAGATGCTCAACGCCGGCGGGCCGTACGAGCCGATGCTCGAGGGCTACACCTCGCTCGGCTACCTCGCGGGCGTGACGAAGAACGTCCGCCTCAGCCTGCTGGTCACGGGCGTCACATACCGGCACCCGGGCCTGCTGGCCAAGACGGTGTCCACGCTGGACGTGCTCTCGCGCGGGCGCGCGCTGCTGGGCATCGGGGCCGCCTGGTACGACCGCGAGCACGCCGGGCTGGGCGTGCCGTTCCCGTCGACGGCGGAGCGGTTCGAGCGCCTGGAGGAGACGCTGCGGATCTGCCGGCAGATGTGGTCGGAGAACGACGGCGCCTTCGACGGCAAGCACTACCAGCTCGCCGAGACGATCAACCTGCCGCAGCCGCCGCGCGGCACCGTGCCGGTCATGATCGGCGGGGGCGGCGAGCGCAAGACGCTGCGGCTCGTGGCCGAGTACGGGCAGGCGTGCAACCTGTTCGGCGCGGCCGGTGACGAGGCCCTGGGCGTGGTGCGGCACAAGCTCGACGTGCTGCGCGAGCACTGCGACCGGCTCGGCACCGACTACGACGCCATCGAGAAGACGATGCTCTACCAGGGCGACCCCACGGGGGACGTCGACGCGTTCCTCGCCGACATGGAGCGGTACCGGGCGCTCGGGATCAGCCTGGTCGGCCTCATGCCGACGCCGTACGAGAACCCCGTGCCGTGGGCGACCAGCCTGGTCGAGAAGGTCGTGCCCCGGCTGACCGAGGTCTGACCGGCCGGGGAGCGGCGCGGCGCCCGGGCGTCCCGCTCAGGCGCCGGGCTGCTCCTCGGGTGGGGGCGTGTCGGTGACGACCAGCGCGCGCAGGATGGTCTCGGCCACCTCGCGCTGCGTGACGTTGCGGTTCTTGGAGGCGGACTCGATGATTCGTCTCGCCTCGCTCTCGCTGGTGTCGTTGGAGTGCATGACGGCCCCGACGGCGCGTTCGACGGCGGCGGCGTCGGAGAGCCGGCGGTAGAGGCCCGCGGTGGCGTCCTCGAGCTCGGCGAGCTCCAGGTTCAGGGCGACCACGGACGCGGCGAGCTGCGCGTAGCCGTCGGCCGCGGTGAGGAGCTCGTTGTTCCAGGGGTCCGGCGCGCGGGAGTACAGGTTCAGGGCGACGGCGACGTCCTTGTTGACGAAGGCGGGGACCGCGAGCGCGGAGACGAAGTCCTCGCGCAGGGTCTGGGCTCGCCAGGCGTCCCAGCCCGCCGACTCGGCGACGACCGGCACGATCTGGACCGTTCCCAGGTGGATGGAGTCGATGCAGGGTCCGGTCTCGGCCCGGGCCTCAGCCTGGTCGCACCGGGCGGCAGCGGCGGTGCTGCTGCCCGCGGCGACCGAGACGCCGTGCTCCTGGAAGATGATGCTGGCCTCTAGCCCGGAGCCGAGCACCGTGGCGGCCCGGCGGGCGAGCTCGAACGGCGTCGTCGAAATTCTCATCGTCTCGGTCCCGTCTCTGGTGGACCGTGCCGCCGCCCGGCGGCCGCGGGGTGCCGGCCTGGCCGACCGTGGTCGGGGCGGTCGTGCGACCACGAGACCACCGTACGCGGCCCGGGGCGAGGGCGCGCGAAGGCGGTCCCCGGCCTGGTCAGGGCACCACCGCGAGCTCAGAGGCGGCCAGGCCCAGCAGCACCACGCACACCACGGCGACGCCCATGCTCAGGCCGAACGGCGCCCTGCTGTGCGGCCGGGCGACGGCCACGACACCGGCGGCGACCGCCAGTACGACCGCGACGGCGCCGCCGGCCCAGGCCGCGGGCGTGGGGGGACCGGCGGGTCCCGCGACGACGACGGCGACCGCGACCGTCAGGAGCGCGGGCGCCAGCACGCCGGACCCGCGGCGGCCGAGCCGGTGGGGCAGGCCCCGCACGCCGGTGGCGGCGTCGTCCTCCAGGTCGGGCAGGGTGTTGGCGACGTGCGCGCCCGTGCCGAGCAGCGCGGCCGCCACGACCGCCCACGCGGCCGGAACCCGCGGGCCGGGCGCGGCGAGCACGACGAAGACCGCGAGCAGCCCGAACGAGAGCGCGTAGGGCAGCCAGGACCAGGCGGTCGACTTGAGCCGGGCGTTGTACGCCCACGCCCCGGCGACCGCCACGAGGTGGGCGGCCCCGGCCACGACGCCGACCGCCAGCGAGGCGACGGCGCAGGCGGCGAGGGCCGCGAACGCGGCACCGCGCAGCAGGCGCGCGCTGACGAGCCCCGCCACCACGGGTTTGTCGGCACGGTGCACGGCCAGGTCGCGGGGCGCGTCGATCCAGTCGTTGGACCAGCCGACGGAGAGCTGGCCGGTGCCGACGGCCACCGTGACCAGCGTGACGACGGCCGCGCCCGAGCCGAGGGCGGCGGAGAGCGCGCAGGCCAGGGCGGTCACGACGAGGGCCGGGGCGGCATGGCTCGCAAGCACGAGGCCGCGGGTCAGGCGGCGTGCGTCGGCGCCGGTCGTCATGGGCGGCACGCTAGTCCCGGTGCGTCCTCCCCGCGCGGGTGGGCGCTTCGTCGGTCACGATGCGTAGATGTCGCGTGTCGTGTCGGTCGAGGCGGTCCTGCCTCGCCACGCGTACGCCCAGGAGACGATCACCGCGGCCGTGGCGCCGCTGGTGGCGCGGGACCCGGCCCGGGCCGCGGTGCTGCGCCGGCTGCACCGGAGCGCCGGGGTGGACAAGCGGCACCTGGTGCTGCCGCTGGAGGAGTACGCGGGGCTGCGGTCGATGGGTGCGACCAACGCGGTCTTCGTCCGGGAGGGCACGCTTCTGGCCGAGGAGGCGTGCCGGCGGGCGCTGGCCGCGGCCGGGGTCGAGCCGGGGGAGGTCGACCACGTGTTCGCGACGTCGGTGACGGGGGTGGCGGCGCCGTCGCTCGACGTGCTGCTGTCCGAGCGGCTCGGTCTGCGCGGGGACGTGCGGCGCACGCCGTCGTTCGGCCTGGGCTGTGCGGGCGGCGCCGGCGGGCTCGCGCGTGTGCACGACCACCTGCTGGGCCACCCGGGCGACGTGTCGCTGCTGGTCGCGGTCGAGCTGTGCTCACTGACCCTGCAGCACGACGACGACTCGGCGGCGAACATGGTGGCGTCCGGGCTGTTCGGGGACGGCGCGGCCGCCGCCGTCGTCGCCGGCGCCGACCATCCGCTGGCGCGGGCGGGCGCGGTGGGTCCGCGGCGCACCGCCCAGGTGGTGGACACGCGTTCGGCGCTGTACCCCGGCACCACGGACGCCCTGGGCTGGGAGGTGCGGGACACGGGGTTCGCCATCGTGCTCTCCGCCGACCTGCCGGACCTGCTGGGCGCGCACCTGCTCGCGGACGTGAAGGGCCTGCTCGCCGAGCACGGCCTGACGCCGGCCGATGTGCCCTCCTGGGTGGTGCACGCGGGCGGTCCGCGCGTGATCGACGCCGTGCGGGACGCCCTCGGGCTGGCCGAGGACGACGTCCGGGAGAGCCGCGCGAGCCTCGCCGGCGCGGGCAACCTGTCGTCCGTGTCCGTGCTCGACGTGCTGGCCCGGACCCTCGACGGCTCCACCGCCCCGGCGGGTGCGCCGGCCGTGCTCATGGCGTTCGGCCCGGGCGTCTCGTGCGAGCTGGTGCTGCTGCGGCTGGAAGGAGGCTGACGTGCTCGGGTTCTACATCGCCCTCGTGGCCGCCACCGGGGTCGAGCGCCTCGCCGAGCTGGTGGTCTCCGCCCGGAATGCCCGGTGGTCGTTCGAGCGCGGGGGTGTCGAGTCCGGCCGGGGGCACTTCCCGGCGATGGTGGCCCTGCACACCGGGCTGCTGGTGGCGTGCGTCGCCGAGGCGGTGCTCGCCGACCGGCCGTTCCTGCCCTGGCTCGGCTGGCCGATGCTCGTGCTCGTGCTCGCGAGCCAGGCCCTGCGCTGGTGGTGCGTGACCACGCTGGGCCACCGGTGGAACACCCGCATCATCGTGGTGCCAGGGCTGCCGCTGGTCTCCGGCGGTCCGTACCGGTGGATGCGCCACCCCAACTACGTGGCGGTGGTCGTCGAGGGCGTCGCGCTCCCGCTGGTGCACACCTGCTGGGTGACGGCGCTCGTGTTCACCGTGCTGAACGCGGTGCTGCTGGCCCGGTTCCGCATCCCGGCCGAGGAGCGCGCGCTCCGCGCGGCCGTGCCCGGGACCCGGTGAGCGAGATGGGCGGGCGCGCCACGGACACCGACGTCCTGGTCGTGGGCGCCGGACCGGTCGGCCTGGCCGCGGCGACCCGCGCGCGGGCTGCCGGGCTCGACGTGCTGGTCGTGGACCGGCGAGCGGGCACCCTCGACAAGGCCTGCGGCGAGGGCCTGCTCCCGGGAGCACTGCGGGCCGTGCGGGAGCTCGGCGCCGACCCGCCGGGCCATCCGCTGACGGGCATCAGCTACCGGGCACCCGGCCGGAACGCCGACCACCGGTTCGCGGCCGGGCCCGGCCGTGGCGTGCGGCGCACCACGCTGCACGCCGCGCTGCGGGCACGCGCCGCCGAGGTCGGCGCCGACCTCGTTCACGCCCGGGTCACGGCCCTGCGGCAGGACGCCGCGGGCGTCGAGGTCGAGCTGGCGGACGCCGGCGACCGGAACCCGGCCACGCTGCGGGCGCGCTGGGTGCTCGGGTGCGACGGCCTGCACTCCACGGTCCGCCGGCTGGCGGGGCTCGACGCGCGCTCCGGGTGGGGCGGAGACCGTCCGTCGCGGCGGCGGTACGGCCTGCGCCGGCACTTCCGGGTCGCACCGTGGACCGACCTCGTCGAGGTGCACTGGTCGCCGCACGCCGAGGCCTACGTGACGCCGGTGGCCGACGACGTCGTCGGCGTGGCCCTGCTCGCTCCGCGCGCGGTGTCCGGGGCCGGGTTCGACACCCTGCTGCGCACGCAGTTCCCCGAGCTCGCCGCCCGGGTGGCGGCCACGGAGGCCGGGCCGCTGCTCGGCGCCGGCCCGCTGCGGTGCCGGTCGCTGCGCCGCACGGCCGGCCGGGTACGTCTCGTGGGCGACGCGTCGGGCTACGTCGACGCCCTCACGGGGGAGGGGGTGCGCGTGGGTCTGGCCCAGGCCGCCGCCGTCGTCCGGCACCTGGACGACGCCGCCGCGTACGAGCGCGCATGGCGCACGGCGACGCGCGACTACCGCGTGCTCACCACGGGGCTCGTGGCCTGGGCGTCGAGCCCGGCGCGCGGCGCCATCGTGCCTGCCGCAGCGCGGCTGCCGTGGCTCTACGGCGCGGTCGTGGACCGGCTGGCCCGCTGAGCGGGAGCACCACGGGAACACCGCGGCGCCACCGCGACATCACTCTGGTGTCATTGGTGATGCCAAAGTACTTGCGGTGACACCACGACGGTGTCATAGTGGTGCCATGGACCTGAACCGATACGCAGACGAACTGCAGCGCCAGCTCGCCACGGCCGCTGCCGCCGGCGGTGAGGACGCCCGCGAGCTCGCCGCACGGCTGACCGCACCGCTCGACGCCGCCGCGCGCCTCGTCCTGCTCAACGCGCTCTCCGACGCCGCCGGGGAGATCTCCGCCGAGCTCGCCCCGGGCTCGGTGGACGTCCGCCTGCGCGGCGGCTCCCCGGAGTTCGTCGTCACCGTCCCCGCCGCTCCCGTGCCCGCCGCGGAACCGGCCGCCGCGGCGTCCGCCCAGGCCCCCGCGCCGGCGCCCGCCCCGGTGGACGGCGAGGCGGGTGCCACCACCCGGACCACCCTGCGCCTGCCCGACCATCTCAAGACGCAGGCCGAGGTCGCCGCCGCGCGCGACGGCGTCTCCGTCAACACCTGGCTGGTGCGGGCGGTGGCCGCCGCGATCGAGCGGCCCGCCGGCCGTCCCGCCGCGCCGCCCGGCACCGAGCAGCGCGCCAACAGCCGCGTGACCGGGTGGGTGCGCTGACCGCTCGCCGCGGCACCACCCGTCGGGACGCGTGACACCACACCGACACCACAGCCATCACACCTCCTTCCGTACCCACAGCCTTGGAGCCTTGCCATGCCCACTTTCCCCGCCCCCCGCCCCGTCCCCGTGGTCGTGGACGTGCCGTTCGGCAACCTGCACGTCGTGGCCGCCGAGCGGGACGACGTCGTCGTCACCGTGCTGCCCACCGACCAGAAGTCCGGCAGCGTGCGCGCCGCCGAGGAGATCCGCGTCGAGCGCGACGGCGACGCGGTCACGATCACCTACCCGAACTCGTGGAAGCAGTACGTGCTGCCGTTCGCGGCCGGCACCGCCGACATCACCGTCGAGGTGCCCACCGGGTCCGAGCTGCGCGGCAAGACCGGCTCGCTGTACGCCGAGGGCGCCCTCGCGTCCGTCGACATGACGCTGTCGGCGGGCAACGCGACCCTGGACGACGTCGACCGGGTCAACCTCAAGGTCTCCGCCGGCGCGGTCTCCGTGCGCCGGACCGTCGGCCCCGGCGAGATCAAGGTGAGCGCCGGCTCCGTGCGCGTCGACGAGGTCGCGGGCGACATGACGATCCGCGCGAGCAACGGCACCACCACCGTCGGCTCCGTCACCGGCACCCTCCAGGTGCAGGGCGCGCACGCCGACATCAACGTGAGCCAGCTGCGCGGCACCCTCACCGTCAAGTCCGCCCACGCGGGTATCCGGGTGAACAACCTGGAGTCCGGCAGCGCCACCCTCACCACCTCCTACGGCTCGATCGAGGTCGGCGTGCCCGAGGGTGTGGCCGCCTACCTCGACGTCGCCTCCGAGCACGGCAGCGTCCGCAACCACCTGACCCCCACCGAGGGCCCGGTCGAGAACGAGTCGACCGCCGAGGTCCACGCCAGCACCGGCTACGGCGACATCATCGTCCGCCGCCCGTGACCCCCGAGCACCAGACCCCAGAGAAGGAGAGCTGGACATGACCACCGAACAGGCCCCCGCCATCCGCGTGCAGGGCATCCAGAAGTCGTTCAAGGACCTGCACGTGCTGCGCGGCGTCGACTTCGACGTGACGCCCGGCAGCATCTTCGCCCTGCTCGGCTCCAACGGCGCCGGCAAGACCACGCTCGTGCGGATCCTGTCGACGCTGCTCAAGGCCGACGCGGGCACCGCGACGGTGCACGGCCACGACGTCGCCGCCAAGCCCGGCGACGTGCGCGAGTCGATCAGCCTGACCGGGCAGTTCGCCGCCGTCGACGAGATCCTCACCGGCCGGGAGAACCTCGTGCTCGTGGCCAAGCTGCGGCACCTGCCCGACCCGGGCGCCGTCGCCGACGACCTGCTGGCACGGTTCTCGCTCACCGACGCCGGCGGCCGCCGGGCCGGCACGTACTCGGGCGGCATGCGGCGCCGGCTGGACATCGCGATGAGCCTGATCGGCAACCCGCCGATCATCTTCCTCGACGAGCCCACCACCGGCCTGGACCCGCAGGCCCGCATCGAGGTCTGGCAGACCGTCAAGCAGCTCGCGCAGGGCGGCACCACGGTGCTGCTCACCACGCAGTACCTCGACGAGGCCGAGCAGCTCGCCAACCGGATCGCGATCCTGCACAAGGGCACCATCATCCAGAACGGCACCCTGGCCGAGCTCAAGGCGCTGCTGCCGCCCGCCAAGGTCGAGTACGTGGAGAAGCAGCCCTCCCTCGAGGACGTGTTCCTCACCCTGGTCGGCGAGCCCGACCCCACCGAGAACGGCACGTCCCAGAACGGCACCCCCGACACGACCAGCGGCGCCGCCGCGGCAGGAAAGGAATCACGATGACCTCCCACGTGCTGAGCGACACCGGTGTGCTCACCGGCCGCTCGCTGCGCCACATCCTGCGCAGCCCCGACACCATCATCACGACGGCCGTCACCCCGATCGCCCTGATGCTGCTGTTCGTCTACGTGCTCGGCGGCGCGATCAACACCGGCACCGGCGAGTCGTACGTCAACTACATGCTGCCGGGCATCCTGCTGATCACCATCGCGTCCGGCATCGCCTACACGGCCTACCGGCTGTTCCTGGACATGCAGGGCGGCATCTTCGAGCGCTTCCAGTCCATGCCGATCGCCCGGTCGAGCGTGCTGTGGGGGCACGTGCTCACGTCGCTCGTGGCCAACCTGATCTCGGTCGCGATCGTCATCGGCGTCGCGCTCCTGATGGGGTTCCGCACCGGGGCCTCGCTGCTGGACTGGCTCGCCGTGGCCGGCATCCTGATCCTGTTCACCCTCGCCCTGACGTGGCTCGCCGTGATCGCCGGGCTGTCCGCCAAGACGGTCGACGGCGCCAGCGCGTTCAGCTACCCGCTGATCTTCCTGCCGTTCATCAGCTCGGCGTTCGTGCCCACCTCGACCATGCCCGGCCCGGTCGCCTGGTTCGCGGAGAACCAGCCCGTGACCTCGATCGTCAACACCATCCGGGCGCTGTTCGCCCAGCAGCCCGTCGGCACCGACATCTGGGTGGCGCTGGCCTGGCTGGTCGGCGTCCTCGTGATCGCCTACGTGTTCGCGATCGCGAGCTACCGCCGCAAGGTGAGCTGACCCGCCACGCTGAGCGCCCCGCCGTCGGCCCCCGGAAAGGG
>NZ_JBHVEG010000103.1:0-21856 GCF_042802395.1 Promicromonospora sp. NPDC057488 | reverse complement strand
GGCCGACGCCATCCGGCGTCGGCCACACCTCACCTACCTGGCTGCGCGCGCCTGCTCAGCAGCGCTTGGCGCGCAGCGACCGGATCTCGACGTACGACCGCTCGGCGTTGCCGAACGAGTCGACCGGGAAGCCTGGCGCGGCCACCGTGGAGGCGTTGTCCTGCTCCCAGATGCCGTGCCGCCGGCCCGAGCCCGCGAGCGCCGAGAGGAACTCGGTGTACGGCAGGTCGCCGGCCCCGAACTCCACGATGTCGTAGCCCCCGGTGTTCGCCGGGTTCGCGTCGCCGTCCTTGAGGTGCAGGAGCGGGTAGCGGTGCGGGTTGCGCTTGACGTAGTCGACCGGCTCGAAGCCCGGGTAGCGGTGCTTGCCCACGAACGCCCAGTAGACGTCCATCTCGAGGAAGACCTTGCGCGGGTCGGTGTTGTCGTAGAAGACGTCGTAGAGCCGGACGTCCGGGTCGTCGGTCGCGAAGCTGAACTCGCCGTCGTGGTTGTGCTGGTAGAACTTCAGGCCGCGGGCGCGCGCCGCCGCGCCGAAGCCGTTGAACTGCTCGGCGGCGGCGAGGTAGCCGTTCACCGTGCGGTCGTTGGTCGGCGCCTGGGCGGTGCCGACGTGCTCCATGCCGAGGGTCTCGGCGATGTCGAGCTCCTGCTCCATGTTGTTGGCGAAGTCGGAGATCCCGCGGTGGGAGCCCACGGCCTTGAGGCCGTTGTCGTCGAGCAGCTGCCGGATCTCCTGCGGGGTGATCGCCCCGACCTGGCCCTGCGTGTAGCCGGCGAACTCGACCTCGGCGTAGCCCATGTCGGCCAGCCGCTCGAACACGGTGCGGAAGCCGAGCGAGGAGACCTTGTCCCTGATCGAGTACAGCTGGATGCCGATGTGGCCCGCGGGCACGAGCACCCGGCCCCCGCCCTTGCCCGCGGCCGCTGCCGCGGGAGCGGCCGGGCCGAACGTCGCCGCGGCGGCGCTGCCCGCGAGACCGGCACCGGCCAGCGTTGCCGCACCCACGGCCACGGTGCCGCCGGCCAGCCTCAGAAAGTTCCTGCGGTTGACGTCAGTGCGTGATTCCATCACTGCTCTCCTTCGGTCCGAGCGGCCCCGGTCGGGCCGGTCGAGTTCTGTGCGGCGGCCGGGGGCGTGCCCACGCCCTCGCCGACCATGGTGAGCGCGTCGAGGTCGAGGCCCCCGGTCGCGGTGATGTAGAGCGTCCCGGTGTCCGACCGGTCGCGGAACGACAGGTCGACGTCGCCCCACGTGCGGGCGTTCACCTTCGCCGTGGCGAACGGCTTGGCCTTGGGCGAGCCCCAGCGGAGCTCGAGCTTGCCCTTGCCGCGCACGGTCGCCGTCGCGCTGTCGATCCCGGCCAGGCTGACGCGTTCGAGCGCGACCGAGTCCTTCTTGGCCAGGCCGGTCACGTACGCGCCGGCCGAGGCCGCCTCGTCCTGGACCACCTCGACGCCATTGAGCGTCCCGTGCTCGGCCTGCTGCAGCTTCGGGTTCAGCCGCAGGGTGGCCTCGCCGGCGGCCGGCGGCAGGCCGTTGGCCCCGTTGTCCGTGTAGGTGATGACGACGGCGCCGTACAGGTGCGCGCCTGCGCCGTGCTCCGGGGAGTTGGGGTCGGTCGGGAACACGCCGGTGCAGCCCGTGCCCGAGACCTCGGGGTGCGCGTGCTCGTCGTGGCCCAGGCCGTAGGACCAGGCGACCCGCTCGCAGACGGTCTCGGTGCCGTCCTCGGCGTCGTTCGTGGTCACCTCGAAGGCGACCTCGTCGCCCCAGTCGAAGAACCCGCCGTCGGCCGGGAAGTCGACGGTGACCTCGGGCGCCTCGTTGCCGACGCTGATCGACGTCGAGGTGAGCGCACGCTTGCCGCTGCCGTCGGTGACCCGCAGGCGCGCGGTGTAGACGCCGAGCTCGGTGTAGGTGTGGGTGACCTGCGGCCCGGTGAGGTCGAAGGTGCCGTCGCCGTCGATGTCCCACTCGTAGGTGAGCGTGTCGCCGTCCGGGTCGCTGGAGCCCGTCGCGTCGAACGCGACCTCGACCGGCGCGGACGTGGACGACTCCGGCGTGGCAGTGAACTGCGCCTGCGGCGCCTTGTTGCCCTCGGCGTGATCGATCCGGTAGAGCCCGGAGTCCGGGTTCTGCCGGAAGAACCCGTCGCCGTACTCCAGGACGTACAGCGAGCCGTCCGGGCCGAACTCCAGGTCGATCGGGTTGTCGTTGATCGGCATGCCCGCCGCGGTGAGCGCCGAGTTGGGGAAGAAGTCCTCGATCTCCCCCACCTCGAAGGTGGACCAGTCCACGCTGAACGCGGCGAGGTAGTCCTGGGAGAACTCGCCGAAGAACGCCTTGCCGTCCCAGTACTCCGGGAGCTTGCCGGGCGCCGTGCTGTCGGCGTCGTAGTGGTAGACCGGGCCGCCCATCGGGGCCTGGCCGCTGCCGGTGCCGAAGTTGACGAGCTCGTCGCGCGGCTGCTGGCCCGGCTGGTCGCCGTAGTACAGGGTGGCCGCCCGCGACGGGGGCAGGTCGGTCAGGCCGGTGTTCCAGCGCGAGTTGTTGACGGGTGCGGCGCAGTCGAAGAACTCGCGCGGGGTGGCGGTCTCGAAGTTCCACTCGTTGTAGGCCGCGTTCGGGCCGTGGCAGTACGGCCAGCCGGCGTTGTGCGGGTCGTCGAGCCCCACGGCGTTCCACTCCACGTAGCCCATGGGGCCGCGGTCCGCGTTCGCCGCACCGGCGTCGGGCCCGTAGTCGCCCCAGGTCAGGGAGCTGGTCTCGGGGTCGACCTCGATGCGGAACGGGTTGCGCACGCCCATCACGAAGATCTCGGGGCGCGTGTCCTCGGTGCCCGGGGCGAACAGGTTGCCCGCGGGGACGTCGTAGGTGCTGCCCTCCCCCGGCGGCGTGCCGGCCGCGATCTCGTCCTTGACGTCGATCCGCAGGATCTTGCCCCGCAGGTCGTTCGTGCTGCCCGCCCCGCGCCGCGAGTCGAAGCCCGGGTTCATGTTCGGGGCGTCGTTGTTCGGGGCGTAGCCGTTGGCGCCGGGCGTGCCGGCCGGGGTGTTGTCGCCGGTGGACAGGTAGAGGTTGCCCTCACCGTCGAAGTCGATGTCGGCGCCGACGTGGCAGCACTGGCCGCGCTGCACCTCGATGTCGAGGATCGGCTGCTCCGAGTCGAGGTCGAGCGCGTCGCCGGTCCAGGTGTACCTGGCCAGGCGGTTCACGCCCACCCACTGGTCCCAGTAGCTCTCGTCCTCGCCCGCGGGCAGCGTGTTGGGCGCATTGCCCGCCGGGGTGTCCGCCGCGCCGTCGCCGTCGGCGTCCCGCGGCGCGTACACGAGGTAGACCTGGTTGCTCTCCTCGAAGTCCGGCGCCAGGGCGATGCCCTGCAGGCCGTCCTCGGAGTTGGCGTAGACGTCCAGGGTGTTGACGACCTTGGTGACGCCGGTCGCGGGGTCGGTCACGCGCACCTCACCGTTGCGCGCCGTGTGCAGCACCCGGAGGTCGGGCAGGACCGCCATGTCGATCGGCTCGCCGACGTCCTTGGTGAGCAGGATCTTCTCGTAGTTGGCCCAGTCGGTGTCGGCCGCCGCGGCGGCCTCGCCGTCGTGCTCGTCGTGCCCGGGGTGGGCGGACGCCGCCGGCATCGCGACCAGCGCCGTGCCGACCAGGGCGGCCGCCGCGAGCGCCGCGAGCGATCTCTTTGGGCGCGCGTGCGCGCGCGTCTCGATAGTCTTCATTCGTGATGCAGCTCCTCGTCGAGTTGGTCACGCCGACCGGGCCTCGTTCGCATCCCATTCGTCCGGGGCCCGGTCTTCATGCGGTCCGGTGCCGTACGGCGACACCGGGTTGGTGCGGGTAGCTCTGTGCCTTACCTCCCTGTCAGCGCGCTTGTCGGCGCGCGGGGTTCAGCGGGTCGAGAAGGCGGCGTCGAACGCGGAGTCCGGCGCGTCGTACGCGTGGGAGCGCACGAACTGGAGGGCTTCCGGGGCGCCGACGAGGCGGTCCATGCCGGCGTCCTCCCACTCCACGGAGATGGGGCCGTCGTAGCCGATGGTGTTGAGCATGCGGAAGGCGTCCTCCCACGGGACGTCGCCGTGCCCGGTGGAGACGAAGTCCCAGCCGCGGCGCGGGTCCGCCCACGGCAGGTGGGACGACAGGCGGCCGTTGCGGCCGTTGGTCATCCGCTTCTTCGTGTCCTTGCAGTCCACGTGGTAGATCCGGTCCTTGAAGTCCCAGAGGAAGCTGACCGGGTCGAGGTCCTGCCAGACCATGTGGCTGGGGTCCCAGTTCAGCCCGAAGGCCTCACGGTGGCCGATCGCCTCGAGGGTCCGGACGGTGGTCCAGTAGTCGTAGGCGATCTCGCTGGGGTGCACCTCGTGGGCGAACTTGACCCCCACCTCGTCGAAGACGTCGAGGATGGGGTTCCAACGATCGGCGAAGTCCTGGTAGCCGGCCTCGATCGCGGCGTCGGAGACCGGCGGGAACATCGCGACGTACTTCCAGATCGCGGAGCCGGTGAACCCGATCACCGTCTTGACGCCGAGCTTCGCGGCCAGCCGCGCGGTGTTCTTCATCTCCTCCGCGGCGCGCTGCCGGACGCCCTCGGGGTCGCCGTCGCCCCACACGCGGTCGGAGACGATGTCGCGGTGGCGCTGGTCGATCGGGTCGTCGCAGACGGCCTGGCCCTTGAGGTGGTTGGAGATCGCCCACACCTTGAGGCCGTGCCGCTCCAGCAGCTCGAGGCGGCCGGCGACGTACGCGTCGTCGTCCCAGCGCCACGGGTCCAGGTGGTCGCCCCAGCAGGCGAGCTCGAGCCCGTCGTAACCCCATTCGGACGCGAGGCGTGCCACCTCCTCGAGCGGTAGATCGGCCCACTGGCCGGTGAACAGGGTGATGGGTCGTGCCATGGTTTCCTCCGTCGTAGGTGCCAGGTCTGTGGGGCGGGGCGGGCTCTGGGTGCCCGCCCCGCCCGCGCGCGTCAGGGCGACGCCGGGTGGTAGGCCACGCCGTCTCCCACGAAGTCGAGCCAGTTCACGTTGGACTGGCCGGCGGTCTGCACGAAGTACAGCTTCCCGGAGCCGGCCGGGACGTCGTGCAGCTCGGCGGTGACGTCGGTGTAGACCTGCCAGTCGCCGGTGGCGGGCACGGTCACGCTGCCGATCTCGGGGCCGTCGGGTGCGTCCCACCGGACCGAGATCGGGCCGCCGCCGCTCGGCGACGCCGCGCGGAGCGTGATCGCGTCGATGCCGTGCAGGCTGACGGGCTCGTAGGCCCACCAGTCGTCGGGCTCGATGAACCCGATGTTCTGGCCGCCGCCCGCGCTGTCGCCGGTGCCCTCGCGCTGCACGCCGGGGTCGCCACCGCTGGTGGAGCCGGGCAGCCGGCCCGTGTCGGTGAAGAACTCGGCCTGGAGCCGCTTGGGCTGCAGCACCTGCAGGTCGTTGCCGGTCAGCGGGATGCCGACGGCGCCGCCGTCGTCCTCGTAGGTGGCCTCGAGCGTCCAGAAGATGTTCGCGTCGGCGCCGTGCCCGTCGTCCGCGGCCGTCTGGAGCACGCCCTCGCACCCGGACAGCACCTCGATGGGGTGGGAGTGCGAGTCGTGGCCCAGCGAGGTGTAGAGGGTGACGTCGGCACAGTCCACCTCCCCGTCCGGGTCGTCGACGGCGATCTCGTAGGCGACCTGGTCGCCCCAGGCGAAGACGCCGCCGTCGTCGGGGACGGTGATGGAGACGGTGGGTGCCGTGTTGCCGACCACGACGGTCACGTTGGCCACGCCGGTCAGGCCCGCCGCGTCCGTCGCGGTGAGCTGGGCCGTGTACGACCCGTTCTCCGTGTAGGTGTGCGCGGGGTTCTCGTCGGACGACGTGGTGCCGTCGCCGAAGTCCCAGCGCAGAGTGAGCGGCTCGCCGGCGGGGTGCCGGGTGCCCTCGGAGGAGAACTGCACGGCCAGCGGGGCGGGGCCGTCGGTGACGTCGGCCTCGGCCTTCGCGATCGGCGACGGGTTGCCCTGCGTGTAGGCGACCTTGTAGACGCCGCTGGTGTCGTTGTCGCCGCCGAACCCGGAGCCCCAGTCGATGACGTAGAGCGCGCCGTCGGGCCCGAAGTCCATGTCCATGGGCCGGTCGAAGCCCTCGGCGGGGTCGAGGACGCCGGGCAGCACCCGGTTGATGTCGACCAGGTCGTCCCGCTCCTCGCCGGTGAGCTGGAGCGAGTAGACCTTGCCCTGGTTCCACTCCCCGAGGAACGCCTTGCCGTCCCAGTAGGCCGGCCACTTGACGTCGGAGTCGAGCCCGGGGTCGAAGTCGTAGACCGGCCCGCCCATCGGCGCGCCGCCGCCGCCGATCTCGGGGAAGTCCGGGTTGCCGCCGTAGCCGTACCAGACCTCCGCCTCCTGGGCGGGCGGCAGCTGGGACAGGCCCGTGTTGCTCGGCGAGTCGTTGACGACGCCGCCCGCGCAGTCGAACGACTCTCCCGAGGTGCTCGTGGCGAAGTCGTAGTCGACGTAGGCGTTGTTCGCGCCCGTGCAGTACGGCCAGCCGTAGAAGCCGGGCTCGTTCACGACGTTCCACTCGACCGTGCCGGCCGGCCCGCGGGCGGGGTCGGCCGAGCCGGCGTCCGGCCCGTAGTCACCCACCAGCACGTTGTCCGTCTCCGGGTCGATGCCGATCCGGAACGGGTTGCGGAAGCCCATGGCGTAGATCTCGGGCCTGGTCAGCTCGGTCCCGGGCGCGAACATGTTGCCGTCCGGGATCGTGTACGAGCCGTCGCGCTCGGGGTGGATGCGCAGCACCTTGCCCCGCAGGTCGTTCGAGTTGGCCGCCGTGCGCTGGGCGTCGAAGTTCTCCCGGCCGGACCGCTCGTCGATCGGCACGTACCCGCTCGACTCGAACGGGTCGGTGTTGTCCCCGGTCACCAGCACCAGGTTGCCGTCGGAGTCGAACTGCATGTCGCCGCCCGCGTGGCAGCACCGGTCGCGCTGCGTGGGGACCTTCAGGACCGCCACCTCGCTCGCCGGGTCGATCGTGCCGGCCTCCGCGTCGTAGGTGAACCGCGAGACCCGGTTGTGCGGGCCGTCGGCGCCGACGTCGGCCGGGGACCAGTACAGGTAGACCCAGCCGTTGTCCCCGAAGTCCGGGTCGAGCACGATGCCCGTCAGCCCGTCCTCGTTGGCCAGCGTCACGTCCAGGGTCAGGGCGGTGCTGGTCAGGTTGGTCTCCGGAGAGATCAGCTGCACCCGCCCGTCGCGCTCCACGTAGAGCACGCTGCCGTCCGGCGCGACGTCGAGCATCATCGGGTTGGCGGTGTCCTCGTCGAGCGGCACCATCTCGTAGCTCGCGTCCTGCGTCGCGTTGCAGTCCGAGTCGACGACGCCCGCCGCCGTCCGGATGCCGCCCAGCAGGTGCTGGCGGAACGCCGGCTCGGCGTACGACTCGTCGGTGTGCCCGCCGCCGGTGTACCAGGACCGGCCGCCGTCGTAGACCTGGCACCAGGCCGTCGGGTGGTCGGCGCCCATGGCGCCCGAGCCCGCGTCGTAGCTCTCCTCGTCGAGGCTGGCCAGCACGTGCACGTCACCGCGCGGGTTGGACCGGAAGTTGTACCACTCGTCGTGGCGGTCCCAGCGGTCCGGGAGGTGCGCCGTCGAGGCGTGCGCGTGGTCCTCGACGTCGATCGTCGCGTCCTGGTTGGCCGGGTGGCTCAGGAAGTAGGCGCCCACCAGCTCGCCGTACCAGGGCCAGTCGTACTCCGTGTCGGACGCCGCGTGGATGCCCGCGTACCCGCCGCCGCCCTGGATGTAGCGCTCGAACGCTGCCTGCTGGTCGGCGTCGAGCACGTCGCCCGTGGTGGACAGGAAGACGACCACCTCGTAGTCGGCGAGCCCCTCGTCGCTGAACACGGTCGGGTCCTCGGTGGCGGTGACGGTGAAGTCGTTCTCCGCGCCGAGCTGCGTGATCGCCTCGATGCCCACCGGGATCGAGCCGTGCCGGAACCCCGTGGTCCGGGAGAACACGAGCGCGTCGAACGGCTCGACGGCACCCGGCTTCGGGGGCTTCGGCGGCTTCGGGGGCTTGCCGGGCTTGTCCGGCTTGGGCTTGTCCGGCCGGCCCGCGGCCTCGGCGCCCGACGGCGCCTGGACGTCGGACGCCGCCGGGGACGCCGTCGCGGGCGGTTCGACCGCCGACGCCACCGCCATCGGGATACCGAGCGCGGTGACGGCCGCTGCCGCCACCACCGCCCGAAGGACACGACGGGTTCGTTGCACGTTTCTCACCTGGAGCTCCTCATCGAGACGGGTCAGTACTAGTGCTGTGCGAGTGCGGTGCGTGACGGTCAGCTCACGGCAGGCTCACCCACCCCCCTCCGCCCGAGGCGCTGCGCTCGACGGCGTCCAGCACCCGCTGGACGCGCAGTCCGTCGGCGAACGACGGCGTCGGCTGGCGGCCCGCGGCCAGGTCACCCATCAGGTCCACGACCTGGTGCGTGAACGCGTGCTCGTAGCCGAGCCCGTGCCCGGGCGGCCACCAGGCCGCGACGTACGGGTGCTCCGGCTCGGTGACGACGATCCGGCGGAAGCCCGCGATCGCCGACTCGTCCGTCGCGTCGTAGTAGTGCAGCAGGTTCATGTCCTCGAAGTCGAAGGCCAGCGAGCCCTTGGACCCGTTGACCTCCAGCCGGATCGCGTTCTTGCGGCCCCAGGCGAAGCGCGTCGCCTCGAAGGTCGCCAGCCCGCCGCCCGACAGCCGCCCGAGGAAGACCGCCGCGTCGTCCACCGTGACCTGGCCGGTGCGGCCGGCGTCGGCCACCCCCGACAGGCCCGACGACGACACGGCCTCCGGACGCTCGTGCACGAACGTCTCGAGCAGGCCGCTCACCCCGGTGAGCGACTCGCCCGTGACGAACTGCGCCAGGTCCACCACGTGGGCGCCGATGTCGCCCAGGGCTCCCGAGCCCGCCTTCTGCTTGTCGAGGCGCCACGACATCGGCGCCTGCGGGTCCGCCAGCCAGTCCTGGAGGTACTGCGCGCGCACGTGCCGCACCTGGCCGATGCGCCCCTCCTGGACGAGCTGCCGGGCCAGCGCCACGGCGGGCACGCGACGGTAGGTGAACCCCACCATCGCGCGCACGCCATGCTCGGCCGCGGCCTCGGCGGCGGCGGTCATCGCCTCCGCCTCGGCCACGGTGTTCGCCAGCGGCTTCTCGCACAGGACGTGCTTGCCCGCCTCCAGGGCGGCGACCGCGATCTCCACGTGGGTGTCGCCCGGCGTGCAGACGTCGACCAGCCCGACGTCGTCCCGGGTCAGCAGGTCCTGCCACCCGACGACGGCGTCGTCCCAGCCCAGCCGGTCGGCCGCCGCCCGGACCGCGGCCCCGTCCCGCCCCGCGACCGCGCGCATGCGCGGCACGATGGGCAGGTCGAAGAACCGCGGCGCCGTGCGCCAGGCCTGCGAGTGCGCCGCACCCATGAACGCGTAGCCGACCATGCCGACGCCGAGCTCGCTCGTTCCTGTACTCATACCGCGCCTCCCCCCACTGTGGTCTCACCGCCGTGTTGCACGCCCGAGCGGGCGTCGTCCCGATGTGTCACAGCGTCAGGAGTCGAAGCCGATGGGCAGGTACTCCTCGACGTTGTCCGCCGTGACGACGGGCGCGTAGAGCTGCACGGTGCGGGGGACGCCGATCGAGGCGAGGTCGCTGACCGTCTTGTTCTGGGCGATCAGGCGGGCGAACTTGACGCCGTCGGCGGCCTGGGTGGACGGGTAGATGACCGTCGCCTTGACGACGCTCTCCGGGTCCTGGATCTGCTCCATCATGTTGTTGGAGCCGGCACCGCCGACCAGGAAGAACTCGTCCCGGCCCGCGTTCTCGATGGCGGCCAGGACGCCGATGCCCTGGTCGTCGTCGTGGTTCCAGATGGCGTCGATCTCCGGCTCGGCGGACAGCAGGTTCGCCGTCTGCTCCTCGCCGGACTCGACCGTGAACTCGGCCGCGACGCGGGCGTCGACGTCGAGCCCGCAGTCGTCGAGGGCGTCCGCGAAGCCCTTGCTGCGGTCCTGGGTGAGCGGCAGCGAGTCGATGCCGGCGATCTCGGCGACCACGGCGTCCGGGTTGTCCCCGAGCTGCTCGCAGATGTAGGTGCCGGCGCTGACGCCCATGCCGTAGTTGTCGCCGAGCACCGTGGCTCGGGCGGCGAACGGGCTGCTGAACTCGCGGTCCACGTTGATGACCGGGATACCGGCCTCCATCGCGTCCAGGGCCACGTCGGTCAGTGCGGCGCCGTCGAACGGCAGGAGCACGATCGCGTCGACGCCCTGGTCGATGAAGCCCTCGATCTGGCTGATCTGCACGTTGACGTCGTTGGTGCCCTCGGCGACCTGGAGGTCGACGTCGTCGTACTTCTCCGCCTCGGCCTTGGCGGCGCTGGTGATGGCGCCCATCCAGCCGTGGTCGGCGGCGGGGGCGGAGAACCCGATGACGACCTCGTCGCCGGGCTCGTCGTTCTCGGTCACCGTGACGGGACCGGTGGCGGTGTCCTCGCTCTCGCGAGGCTCGTTGCTGGTGCAGCCGGCGACGACGAGCGCCGCGCAGGCCGCGGCGACGACGACGACGGAGACCCGGCGCGTGCGAACAATGGACGAGGTCATCGTGATCTCCCTTGATCCGGGGTGGAAATGCTGGGTTGGCTTGTGAGGGTGGAGCGACGGCGCCAGGCCGTCGAGAAGCACTAGGTGGTCGAGACGCGCTCGCGCGACGCGAACCACTGCTGCAGCAGCACGGCGCCCACGATGATCGCGCCCTTGGCGATCGCCTGGACCGAGCTGTCGAGGTTGTTGAGGACGAAGACGTTGGTCAGCGTCGAGAAGATGAGGACGCCGAGGACGGTGCCGGTGATGGTGCCGCGGCCGCCGGCGAGCAGCGTGCCGCCGACGACGACCGCCGCGATGGTGTCCAGCTCCAGCAGCATCCCGTGGGTGGAGGAACCGGCCGTGGTGCGGGCCAGCAGGATCACGGCACCGATGCCCGCGGTCAGGCCGGCGAGCCCGTACAGGTACAGGGTGTGCCGCTTGATCTTGATACCCGCCAGCCGGGACGCCTCCGGGTTGCCGCCCACGGCGACGGTCCGGCGCCCGAACGTGGTGCGGTTCAGCAGGAACCAGCCGGCCGCGGCCACCACGACGAAGATCCACACGATCGTCGGCACGCCGAGCGGCCGCGCCTGGAAGACGTCGAAGAACGGCTCGACCTTGACGATCTGGGTCCGCCGGCCCGCGATGATCTCCGCGAGCCCGCGCGCCGCCGCCAGCATCGCCAGCGTGGCCATGAACGCGGGCATCTTTCCGTAGGCGACCAGCAGGCCGTTGATCAGGCCGGCCACCAGGCCTACGGCGAGTGCGGTCACCGGGATGATCCACCAGCCGTAGTCCTCGGCGGCGTACTGCGTCGCCAGGGTCGAGGCCCAGACGGATGCCAGCCCGACCACGGCGCCGACCGACAGGTCGATGCCGCCGGAGGTGATGACGAACGTCATGCCGATGCTGACGACGCCGGTCACCGCCGCGAGGCTCAGGACGGTGATGAGGTTGCCGGTGCTCCAGAACCGCTCGCCGGCGGTCGCCACACCCACGACGATGAGCAGAATGAGGGCGAGCACGAGGCCACCCATACGCAGGGCCGGGCCCATGACGGCCGATCGTTGGCTCACGCCACACTTCCTTCCATGACCAGGTCGAGCACGGCGTGCTCGTCGATTTCGCGAGCCGGCCCCTCGTGGACCGCCTTGCCGTCGGAGATGACCAGCACGCGGTCCGCGAGGCCGAGCACCTCGGGGATCTCGCTGGACACGACGATCACGGCGGCGCCGTCGTCGGCCAGGCGGCGGATCAGGTTGTAGATCTCGGAGCGCGCGCCGACGTCGACGCCCCGCGTGGGCTCGTCGAGCAGCAGGACGCGACAGCCGTGCACCAGCCAGCGCGCCAGCAGCGCCTTCTGCTGGTTGCCGCCCGACAGCGTGCGGGCGTGCCGGTCCACGCCGGCGGGCCGCAGGTCGAGGGCCTCGACCTGCTCACGGGCCGCGGCCCGCTCGGCGCCCTCGTCGAGCAGCCCGGCGCGGGCGATGCGCGAGAAGGTGGACAGGGTGATGTTGCGGTAGACCGGCTCGTCCAGGAGCAGGCCCTGGCTCTTGCGCTCCTCGGGGCACAGGCCGATGCCGGCGGTCACGGCGGCGTCCACCGCACCGGGGCGCAGGCGCTTGCCGCCCACGCGCACGGTGCCCGACGTCGCGCGCCGGGCGCCGTAGATCGTCTCCAGGATCTCGGAGCGGCCCGAGCCGACCAGTCCCGCGAGGCCGACGATCTCGCCGGCGCGGACCGTGAGGGAGACGTCGGAGAAGACGTTGCCGAGCCCGAGGTCCTCGACCTCCAGCACCGGGTCCGCGTCCTCGGCGACGCCGGGGCGGTCGGGGAACGCGTACTCGACCGACCGGCCGGTCATGAGCTGGATCAGCTCCTTGGTCGGGGTGTCCGCCACGACCAGGCTCTCGGCGACCGTGCGGCCGTCCTTGAGCACGGTGATCCGGTCGCCGAGCTGCCGGATCTCCTCCAGGCGGTGCGAGATGTAGACGACGGCGACGCCGTCGGCCGTGAGCTCGCGCACGATGCGGTGGAGGTTGCCGACCTCCTCGGAGTCCAGCACCGCGGACGGCTCGTCCATGATGACGACGCGCGCGTCGCGGGACAGCGCCCGGGCGAGCTGCACGATCTGCTTGCCCGCGGCGGGCAGGGAGCCCACCTCGCGGTGCGGGGAGATCTCCTTGTGACCGAGCCGGTCGAGGATCTTGCGGGTGTTCCGGGCCGCCTCGGACCGGCGGGTGACGCCGCCCGACGCGAGCTCGTGCCCCAGGTAGATGTTCTCGGCGACCGTCAGGCCGTCCACGACGTCGAGCTCCTGGTAGATCGTCGCGATGCCGAGCCGCAGGGCGGCGACGGGGTTCGCGATGGTGACCTGCTGCTCGTCGATGAGGATCTCGCCCGCCGTGGGCTGGTGGGCGCCGGCCAGGGTCTTGATGAGGGTGGACTTGCCAGCCCCGTTCTGTCCCAGCAGGCAGTGCACCTCGCCGGGACGGACCTCGAGGTCCACGCCGTCGAGCGCTCGCGCGCCAGGGAATTCCTTCACGATGCCGCGCATCCGCAGCAGGGGCTGCTGCGCCGGCTGCTCTGTCGGTTGGGGGTCCGCGTCGACCATGTTCCGAACGTAGATGGACTTCTGCCGATGGTCAAGCAAAAGTCGCGACTTTGTTGGCCATGATTGACTAGAGACATGGTGGAAGTGGCACGGGACGTAGTTCAGCAGGTACCCAAGGTGTCGGGAGCGGGGGATATGTTCCAGCTCCTGCGTGATGGGCGACCCCGTACGCGGGCGGATCTCGCGGCCGTCACGGGGCAGGCGCGCTCCACGGTGGCGGCGCGGATCGACCTGCTCATGGCGGCGGGACTCATCGCGCCCGCGGGCGAGGCGACGTCGACAGGCGGCCGCCCGCCCGCGACCTTCGCGTTCGCCCCGTCGGCCCGGGTGGTGCTGGGGGTGGACCTCGGCGCGACGCACGCGCGGCTCGCCCTCACCGACCTCGCCTCGACCGTGCTGGCGCAGCGCGACCTGCCGCTGGTCATCACGGACGGGCCGGACCTCGTGCTCGACCGTGTGGCCGAGACCGGGGCCGAGCTGCTGCGCGAGGCCGGACGGTCGGCGACCGACCTCGCCGGCGTCGGCGTCGGCCTGCCGGGGCCCGTGGAGCACGCGACCGGCAAGCCGAACAACCCGCCGATCATGCCGGGCTGGGACAACGCCGACGTGCCGGCGATCCTCGGCGCACGGTTCCACGCCCCCGTGCTCGTGGACAACGACGTGAACATCATGGCGCTGGGCGAGCACCGCGCGGCCTGGCCCGGAGTGGCCGACCTGCTGTTCGTCAAGGTCGCCACGGGCATCGGCGCGGGGATCATCGCCGACGGCGCGCTGCGGCGCGGCGCGCAGGGCTCGGCGGGCGACATCGGCCACGTGGCCGTGCCCGGCGTCACCGACATCGCGTGCCGCTGCGGCAACGTCGGGTGCCTGGAGGCCATCGCCAGCGGGCAGGCCGTGGCGAGCCGGCTGGAGGGCGCCACCACGCCCGCCGACGTCGTCTCCCTGGTGCGGGCCGGCGACGTGAACGCGAGCCAGGCCGTGCGCCAGGCAGGCCGCGACATCGGCGCGGTGCTGGCCACGAGCGTCAGCCTGCTCAACCCCTCGATGATCGTGATCGGCGGCATCCTGGCCGACGCCGGGGAGCACATCGTGGCGGGCATCCGCGAGGTCGTCTACCAGCGCTCGCTGCCCCTGGCGACCCAGCACCTGCGGATCGTCACGGCCCGCACCGGCACCCAGGCGGGCGTGCTCGGCGCGAGCGCCATGGCCGTGGACCAGGCGCTCTCGTCCGACGCGGTGGACCGCCTGGTGGCGTGACGCCACTCCCCCGCAACGTGTCAGACGCTCAGGTCCCTCCAGGGACCTGAGCGTCTGACGTCTTTGAGGCTAGCTCAGGTCCTTGACCCGGACGTCGCGGTAGCTCACCGCCTCGCCCTGACCGTGGTTCTGGAGCCCGATGAACCCCTGGGCGAGGTCGCGCGCGGGGTCGGTGCTGACGAAGTCGTTCACCAGCTCACCGTTGAGGAAGATCTTGATCGTCTGCCCCTCCACCCGGATCTCGTAGGAGTTCCAGGACCCGACGGGCTTCAGCGCGCGCTCCACGGCCTCCGGGTCCGCGCCCTGGAAGGTGTAGATCGCGCCCGTGGTGCGGTCCGGCTCGTCGGTGGCGTCGATCTGGATCTCGTACCCCTGGTTGACGGCGACCCACGGGTCGTTGCCCGGGTCCGGGAAGCCGACGAAGACACCGCCGTTGTCGTCCTTCTTGAGCTTCCAGTCGAGCTTCAGGCTGTACTCGTTCAGCTCCGTGGAGTGCCAGAGCAGACCCATGCCACCGCTCCCCCGGATCGTGCAGTCGGCCTGGCGGCCGAACGAGCCCGGGCCGGCCATGTTCCAGCCGTCCAGCGAGGCCAGCGTGCCGTCGAACAGCGCGGTGTAGCCACGCTCGTACCGCTTCGGCTCGCAGATGTCGGCAGCCCCGCCACCGACCTTGAGGAGGTCGAGGTTGACGTTGCCGTCATCGTCCTCGTCGTACCGCAGGGTGATGGTGTTGACTCCCTTGCGCAGGTCGAGGGCCCGGGTCGCCGTCGCCCAGGTCTTCCAGTCCCCCGTGGACTCCAGCGCCCACGGCTCGACCTCGACGCCGTTGACCAGCACCGACACCGTCTTGGTGCCCGGAGCAGGGTTGGGCCCGTTGGAGTAGCGCAGGCTCACCGGCTGGCTGCCCGCGCGCTTGACGGTGGTCGTGAAGGTCGCGGACGCGCCGACCTGGCCGAAGCCCGCCGCGAACCCGGAGCCGGAGTAGCCGTTGTGCTCGTTGGCCACGTTCGCGCTGCCGCGGAGCGTCGCCTCCTCCGCCTCCTGGAACCCGGCCGGCGCCTTGTAGCCCGGGATCGCGTTGAGCGTGTACCAGGCCTCCGTGTTCCACAGCTCCCGGCCTTCCGCGTCCGCGAACGGGCGCGGGCTGCGCAGGTGCACCACGTAACCGGGCTGGCGCCCGTCCACGGTGAGCGTGACCTTCTTGCGGTCCCGGGACACCGTGGCGCCCGAGACGAACAGCTGCTGCTCGTCGACCTTCGGCCCGCCGTAGGCGCGCGTGGGCACGTAGCGCCAGTGGTCCATGCGGAACGCCGCGTTCGGGTTCTCGGCGATCTTGTCCACCGTCTCCTGCGAGAGCGGCTGCGTGTACTCGACCTCGAAGCCCTTCTTGGTGACCCGCATCTCGGTCATGTCGAAGGCGTCCTCGCCGTTGGGTGTCAGTTTCTGCAGGCCGTAGCGCAGCTTGCCGGGCTCGCTCCAGTTGCCGCCCTCGCCGATGCCGCCCACGTACAGGGCGCCGTCGGGCCCGACGACGGTGCGGTTCACGCCCGCCTCCAGGCCGGCCGAGTGGCGGAAGACGGCGCCCTGGTACTCGCCGTCGACCTTCTCCAGGAAGCCGCGCTGCAGCCCGCCGTAGGTGACGTCGCCGAACACGAGCTGGTCGGCGTACGGGCCCTCGGTGAGCTGCACCGGGGCGCTCGGCGAGTTGCCGATCTCGTTCTGCGGCACCCACAGGGCCGGGGCCGAGACGGGCTGGTCGTCGTACGGGCCGGACGGGTTGGTGAAGTGGTTGAAGAACTTGCCCTGCTCGATGTGCACGAGCTTGGAGCTGGGCAGCCAGGCGCCCTGGTTGTCCATCACGAACAGCTCGCCGTCCGGGCCCTTGACCATGCCGTTCGGCGTGCGCAGGCCGCCGGCCACGAACTCGACCTCGCCGGTCTCGCGGTCCACCTTGATGGCGGTGCCGCGGTTCTCGGCGGGCTGCGGGTCCGTGGTGGCGCCGCCGTTGTTGATGGCCACCGAGAGGTTCACGTAGAAGCTCTCGTCGTCGTACAGCAGGCCGAAGGCGAACTCGTGGAAGTTGCCGCCGAACGGCCACTCGGCCACCGTGCGGTGGTCGTCGTAGAAGCCGTCGCCGTCGGGGTCCGTGAGCTCGGTGAGCTTGTCGCGCTCCGAGACGTAGATCGACTCCCCGATCACGGCGATGCCCATCGGGTTGAACAGGTCGGTGGCGACCTTCTCGTACGTGACCTGGTCCTGGGAGGTCTCACCGGTCACGTTGTCCAGGAGGAAGACCTCACCGGGCTCCGGGTCCTCGACCCAGCCGCCGGGGCTCACGGAGCCGGACGTGACCACGGCGAGGCGGTCGTCGTCGGTCCAGTCGAGGCCCGCGACCATGGGCTCGAAGCCGTCGGGGCGCAGATCCGTCAAGGTGTATCCGGGGTAGACGGAGTCCAGCCGCATGCCGTCGCCGGCCGAGTCGTCCTGGCCCTCGCAGTACTTGGTGCCCGGGGCGGTCACGCGCACGACGCCGGCCTCGGTGCTCAGCACGCTGGACGGCACGACGACGAAGTCGGCGCTGCCCGGCGGGCGCCACTCGAGGCGCAGGATGTTGTCGTTGGTGTTGTCGAAGTACTCCACCCGCAGGTCGTGGTACCCGGCGGTGAGCGCGACGGTGCCCTCCTTGGCCGACTCCCCGTGCAGGCCGTCGTGGTCGATCACCTCGGCGTCGTCGATCACCAGGCGCGAGCCGTCGTCGCTGGTCAGCCGGAACTCGTAGTTGCCGTCCGCCGGCACGTTCAGGTTGGCCAGCGCGTGCGCGATGAAGCGCTCGCCCATCCCGAAGTCGGCCTCGGTCGAGTAGTCGATGGTGGGCTTGAGCTGGTCGACGTTCGGCGTCTGGCCCGAGCGGAGCGTGCACAGCTCGCTGAGGTCGCGGGCCAGGTCGTAGGTGCGGAGCGTGACGCCCGGTTCCTGCGGCGGCAGGTCGTCCGCGGCGGTGGCGGCGGGTGCGGCCCCGGACAGCATGACCGCTGTCAGCGCGACGGCGGTCGCGCCGGCGGCCGCCTGTCTCGTGCGGATCTTGGTTCCACGTTGACGCATGAGGTCTCCTCGGTCGGCGTTGACCTTGCGGGGAGCAACCTACGGGGGACTTCTGTCGGGCGTCAAGCAAAAGTTGTCAGGTGCCGAGCGTTACCGGCTCACGTGTCAGACGCTCAGGTCACCCGGGGGACCTGTGCGTCTGACACGTGATGAGCCCACACGGGCGCGGGCAGGGGCGAGCCGGGCCGGCGCTGCGCCGGCCCGGCGAACCTGCACGTCAGAGGGCCTCGGGCCCGCCCTCCAGCAGGGCCTTGAAGCCGTCCTCGTCCAGGGTCGGGATCTCCAGGGCCTCGGCCTTGGCCGCCTTGGTCCCGGCGTTCTCCCCCAGCACCACGTAGTCGGTCTTCTTCGAGACCGACCCGGAGGCCTTGCCGCCCGCGGCGATGATGGCCTCCTTGGCGCCGTCGCGCGTGAAGTCCACCAGCGAACCGGTGACGACGACGGTCAGGCCCGCCAGCGGGCCCGTGGGCTCGGTGTCGGCCTCGGCCATCGCCGCCGGACCGGGGTGCCCCGGGGTGGCGAGCTGGACGCCGGCCTCGCGCCAGGCGGTGAGGATGCCCTGGTGCCAGTCGACCGCGAGCCAGGCCTTGATCTCGGCGGCGATCACGGGGCCTACGCCCTCGACGGCGGCGAGCTCCTCCTCGGAGGCCGCCTCGATCGCGTCCACGGAGCCGAACCAGCCGGCGAGCGCCCGGGCCGCGACGGGCCCGACGTGCCGGATGTTCAGCGAGACGAGCATGCGCCACAGGTCCTTGGTCTTGGCGCGCTCGAGCTCCTCGAGGAGCTTGGTCGCGTTCGCCGATGGCGCCCAGTCCTGCAGGGTCTCGCCCGCCTCCTCGGCGGCGGCGCGCTGCGCCTTGCCGTGCGTAAGCTTGCGGCGGAACGGGGCACGGCGGCGCACCACGCCGTCGTCGTCCATCTTGGGCAGGCCGGTCTCGGCGTCGCGGACCACTGCCTCGATGGGCAGGAGCTGCTCGAGCGTGAGGGAGAACAGGCCGGCCTCGGTGACCAGCGGCGGGGTCTCGGGCACGTCGGGGTGGGTGAGCGCCGCGGCGGTCACCTCGCCGAGGGCCTCGATGTCGAGGCCGCCGCGCGAGCCGATGTGCTCCACGCGGCCGCGCACCTGCGCGGGGCAGGACTCGGCGTTGGGGCAGCGCAGGTCGACGTCGGCCTCCTTCATGGGGCGCAGGGGTGTGCCGCACTCGGGGCAGTTCGCCGGCATGACGAAGTCCTCGCGCGGGTAGCCGTCGTTCGCCAGCGCCGTCACCGGCCCGAGGATCTCGGGGATGACGTCGCCGGCCTTGCGCAGCACGACGACGTCGCCGATGCGCACGCCCTTGGCCCGGACCACGTCCTGGTTGTGCAGCGTGGCCTGGCGCACCGTCGAGCCCGCGACCTTGACCGGCTCCATCACGGCGTACGGGGTGGCGCGACCGGTGCGGCCCACGCCGATCTGGATGGCGAGCAGCCGGGTGTTGACCTCCTCCGGCGGGTACTTGAAGGCGATGGCCCAGCGGGGCGCGCGGCTGGTCGAGCCGAGCTTGCGCTGCTGTTCCAGGGCGTCGACCTTGAGGACGATGCCGTCGAGCTCGTGCTCGATGTCGTGCCGGTGCTCGCGGAAGTACTCGATCATCTCCAGCGCGCCGTCCAGGCCCGGGATCACCCGGTTGTGCGGGGAGACCGGGATGCCCCAGCGGTCGAACAGCGTGTACGCGTCGGACTGCCGCTCCAGCTCCGTGTGCTCGCCGGCCTGCCACTGCAGGGCGCCCACCCCGTGCGCGTACATGCGCAGGTTGCGGCTCGCGGTGACCGACGGGTCCTTCTGGCGCAGCGAGCCGGCGGCGGTGTTGCGCGGGTTGGCGTACGGGTCCTGGCCCGCCGCGACGAGCTTCTGGTTGAGCACCTCGAAGTCGGCGGTGGCCATGAAGACCTCGCCGCGCACCTCGATCAGGTCGGGGTGGTCGGCCGGGTCGCCGGCGAGCTGCTGCGGGATCGACGCGATGGTGCGCACGTTCGCCGTGACGTCCTCGCCCGCCCGGCCGTCGCCGCGGGTGACGCCGCGGACCAGCCGGCCCTTCTCGTACACCAGGGAGATCGCCAGGCCGTCGATCTTGACCTCGCACAGCAGCCCGGGGGTGTCGGTGCCCAGGTCGCGGTGCACCTTGTCGGCCCACACCCCGAGCTCCTCGGTGCTGAAGGCGTTGTCGAGCGACAGCATGCGCTCGATGTGCTCGACCGTCGCGAAACCCGCGGTCGCCGCGCCCCCGACGCTCTGCGTGGGTGACTCCGGTGTCACCAGCGCGGGGTGCGCCGCCTCGAGGGCCTGCAGCTCGCGCATCCGCACGTCGTACTCGGCGTCCGAGGACACGGGCGCGTCGTCCTCGAAGTACGCCCGTCGATCCTCCTCGATCCGGGCGACCAGCTCTGCCCATCGGCGCTGCGCCGCTGCCTCGTCGCCCGTGTCGGCCGGTCCCGGGATGCCTGTCGTCTCGCTCACGGACACAATCATGGCTTGAACCACTGACATTCGAGCGGTCACCTCAGCGCGCCCGCGGCGAAGATGCTGCCGACCAGGCCATTCGCCGCGATCCGCCCACTATCGCGCAGGAGCACGTCCCGCTACCATTCGAGCAAAATGCCGCAAATCTACTGAGAGCAGGGGTTCCTTGAAGATCGCCGTCGTCGGTGCCGGGTTCGCAGGTCTGGCCACCGCGAAAACCCTCCGCGAGTTCGACCACGAGGTCACCGTCTTCGAAAAGGCACCGGATGTCGGCGGTGTGTGGAGCGCGACCCGTCGGTACTCCGGCCTCCGGACCCAGAACAACAAGGATTCGTACGCGTTCTCAGACCTCCCGATGCCACGGGAGTACCCGGAGTGGCCCACGGGTGAGCAGGTGCAGGCCTACCTGGAGCGGTACGTCGCGAAGTTCGGGCTGCGCCCCTACCTGCGGCTCGCGACCGAGGTCGTGCGCGCCGAGCTCACCGACGCCGAGGACGGCTGGATGGTGACGGCTCGCCGCATCGGCGCCCCCGTCTCGTCGCCCGAGCGGTTCGACCACCTGGTCGTGGCCAACGGGATCTTCTCCGACCCGGTCTTCCCGCAGTACGAGGGCTACGCGGACCTGGTCCGCGCCGGCGGCAAGCTCGTCGCGTCCAGCCAGCTCAACAACCTCGAGGACGCCCGCGGCAAGAACGTCGTGGTCGTCGGCTACGGCAAGTCCGCGTGCGACGTCGCCGCCGAGATCGGCGTGGTGGCCGAGTCCACCACCGTCGTCGCCCGGCGTCTGCTGTGGAAGATGCCGAAGCGCATCGCCAACTCGCTGAACATGAAGTACCTGCTGCTGTCCCGCCTCGGCGAGGCCCTGTTCAAGTACCAGGAGCTGCCCAACGGCATGGAGCGGTTCCTGCACGGCCCCGGGGACAAGGTCCGCGCGGGCATGCTCTCGAGCATCGGCTCCGTCGCCACGTGGCAGTTCAAGCTCAAGAAGCTCGGGCTGGTGCCCAAGGGCGAGTTCGCCGACATCGCCAACAGCACCGTGTCGCTGTCGACCGACGGGTTCTACGAGCAGGTCGCGAGCGGCGCGATCAAGGTGCACCGCGACACCGAGATCCAGCGCTTCGAGGCCGAGGGCGACCGCCCCGTCGCGGTGCTCAGCGACGGCAGCCGCATCCCGGCCGACCTCGTGGTCTGCGGCACCGGCTTCCACCAGCGCGTGCCGTTCCTGGACGACTCCGTGTCCGCCCGTCTGCTCGACGAGGAGGGCAACTACAAGCTCTACCGCCAGATCCTGCCCGACGGCGTGCCGAACCTGACCTTCGCGGGCTACAACTCGTCGCTGTTCTCGCCCCTGTCCGCCGAGGCGGGCGCGATCTGGATCGCCGCCTACCTGGGCGGTGTCGTGGACCTGCCCTCGGTCGAGGAGCGGCGCAAGCACGTGGCCGCCCGCGTGGCGTGGATGGACGAGCGCACGGGCGGCAAGCACGCCCGCGGCACCAACGTCATCCCGTTCTCGATGCACCAGATCGACGAGACGCTCGACGAGGCCGGCGTGAACATCAGCCAGCGCGCCCAGGCCGTCCAGTGGCTCCTGCCGATCGACCCGTCCGTGTACAAGAGCGTGGTGCCGCGCCTCAAGGAGCGCATCCAGGCGTCGGCCAAGGAGCGGGTCGGCTCCGACACCTCGTCGGTGGGCTGACCGCCCACCGACCCCGAAGCCGTCCTTCTGCGACACGGCGAGGACGCACCGCGGGCCCGGCCGAGAG
>NZ_JBHVEG010000102.1:0-22066 GCF_042802395.1 Promicromonospora sp. NPDC057488 | reverse complement strand
GTGAGCAGCCGCTCAGCGGCCCTCAGCAACCCTCAGCGGCCCCGGGGGTCCGTCAGGACCGCGACCGTGCGGGGCGGGACCGTGACCTCCCCGGCCCTGCGGTCCCACGTGGTCTGCCGCACGACGGCGTCCGCCCCGCGCGACTGGATGCGGGAGAGCGCGTAGTCGCGGCCGGCCAGCTCCGGCACCTCGACCGTGGCCGAGTCCGGCGACGCGTTGAACACCACGAGCACGCCGTCCAGCTTCCGGTCGACGTCGGTCCGGCCCGCGCGGTCGTCGATCGACATCGTGATGACGCCGGGGACGGCGTCCGACCCGGAGCCCGGGAACGTCACCTTCTGCCGGATCAGGTCGGCCGAGCCCAGGCGGAACAGGTCGGTCGAGTGCCGCAGCTCCAGCAGCTCGCGCGCCTGGGCCGCGGAGAACCCGATGTCGTCGGCGTCCGGCTTGAGCGCGGCGTCGGCGAGCAGGGGCCGCTGGTACGGCCACTTGTCCTCGTTGTCGGCCGCCATCGGCAGGCCGCGGCCGAACCCGTTGTCCTGGCCCGACCAGTCGATGGTGTTGAACCAGTCGCCCGAGTCGAACGAGTTGCGGTCCAGCGACTTGGAGCGCAGCAGGTCGGTGCCCGCGTGCCAGAACGACGGCGACTGCGACAGCGCGGTCGTGGCCAGCGACACCGTGTTCATCCGCACGCGGTCGGTCATCGACGTGTCCGCCGGCAGCTTGAGCGTCAGCAGGTCGAACAGCGTCTCGTTGTCGTGGGCGTCGACGTACGTGACGACCTCCTCCGGCGAGTCCGCGTAGCCCGCCGGCGCGCCCCGGTAGTCGAGCTCGTCGCCCCGGACCCGCTCCCCCGTCGAGGTCGTGACCTCGTAGGCGCGCAGGTTCCCGGCCAGCCCGAGCTTGACCAGATCGGTCTGGTGGGCCAGGTCGGCCGCCTCGTCGGCGCCGCCGTCGTTGACCGACGCCGGATCCTCCAGCCGCGCGTCCCGCCCGTTCGGGTCGGTGAACAGGCCCGTGCCGAAGCCCTGCGTGAACAGGGACGAGCCGTCGACGGGCGAGCCGCCGTGGACGGCGTCGCGCAGGCGGTCGCTGAACGTGCCGATGCCGGTACCCCCGAGCTGGCCCTGTGTGGCCTGCTCGAACCGCGCGTTGCCAGCGACCTCGCCGAAGTCCCAGCCCTCGCCGTACAGGTACACGCTCTTGCCGTCGACGCCGTCCCGGCGCAGGGTGAGCGCGTCCAGCCCCGCCCGCACGGCCTCCATGTTCGCGCGGGAGTGGTGCCCCATCAGGTCGAACCGGAACCCGTCCACGTGGTAGTCGCGGGCCCAGGTGACCACGGAGTCCACCATCAGCTTGCTCGCCATGGCGTGCTCGGTGGCGACGTTCTGGCAGCAGGTGCTGGTCTCGACGGCGCCCGTGGTCGCGTTCTGCCGGTGGTAGTAGCCGGGCACCACGCGGTCCAGCACCGACTTCGGGTCCTGGCCCGACGCCGCCGTGTGGTTGAACACCTGGTCCAGCACCACCTGCAGCCCGGCGCCGTGCAGGTTGCCGACCATCGAGCGGAACTCGGCCACGCGCGCCCCGCCGTCCGCCTGCACCGCGTAGGAGCCCTCCGGCGCCATGAAGTGGAGCGGGTCGTAGCCCCAGTTGAAGGCGTCGCTCCCCTGCACCTCGGCGACGGCGGCCTGCTGCTCCGTGCCGTCGGCCGCGAACCCGGACAGGTCACCCGTGGTGGCCTGGTCGGCGCGGTCCTCGGGGATCGTCGCGATGTCGAACGTGGGCAGCAGGTGCACGGTCGTGAGGCCGGCGTCGGCCAGCGAGCGCAGGTGCCGCATGCCGTCCGAACCCCTGACGCCGAACGCGCCGTAGGTGCCGCGCAGGCGCTCGGGGACGGTCTCGTCGGAGCTGGAGAAGTCGCGCACGTGCAGCTCGTAGATGGTCTGGTCCACGGCATCCTTGACGACCGGGGCCTTGGTCGTTCGCCAGACCTTGGGCTGCCATGCCTTGTCGTCGAGGTCGACGGCGACCGAGTGGGTCGAGTCGAGCGTCAGGCCCACCGAGTAGGGGTCGGTCACCACGTTGGTCTCTATCTGGCCGGTACTCGGCACGTACACCTCGACGGCGTAGCGGTAGCGGGTGCCCTGCCAGTCGCCCTTCGACAGGCTCAGGGACCGCGTGGCGCGGCCGCCGTCGAGCGTCCAGGCGCCGTCCTTCTGCCGGGTCATCGCGAAGGTGCGCGGCTGGGCGTCCAGCGCCCGGCCCGCGGGCCAGGCCTGGAGCGTCACGGCGCGGGCGGTGGGGGCCCAGAGCGCGAACGAGGCGGCCTTGCCGCCCTTCGCCCCGTGCCCGCTGTCGGACCACGTCACGCCCAGCGTGCGCTCGGTCGCGAACAGGTCGTCCAGCACGCCCGGGATCTGCACGCCGGTCTCGGCGGTCAGGGTCTCGCCGTCGTGCCGTGTCAGGCGCAGCGCCCCCGTCAGGGCCGACGACGCCGCGGCCCGGCTCAGGCCCTCGGCCTCCAGGGCGAGGTACCCGGCCAGGTGGGGGAAGTCCTCGGCCACGTCGGCGGGCACGTCGCCCGTGCCGCCGGCCGGGGTCAGCGGGTACGACGCCGCCTCCGTCCCCAGGGCCCAGGTGTCCCCGGAGCCGAACCCGGACGCCGGGACCAGGACCAGCCCCTGGCGCACCCAGTGCGCGGCCTGCTGGCTCTCGCCGGGCGTGCCCGGGGTGCCGACCTCGACCGACGGCACCTTGGTCTCCGGGTCCCAGGTGAAGGTGACCGGCCCGCCGCCCGTCGAGTAGGCGACGTTGGCGCCGTCCCGCACGCCGTCGGCGCCGTAGTTCTCCGCCCAGGAGCCGTTCAGGGCCACCTTGAACTCGTAGGACCCGGCGGGCAGCTCGAACGTGGCGGTGTAGGTGCCGTCGTCGGCGAGCGTGAGGCGCGCGGCCTCGCAGTCCGGCGTCCAGTCGCCGGCGCAGCCCATCTCGCTGTTGTGCGAGCCGGGCACGGTGACCAGGTCGACGTCGGGGTCCGTGGGGTCGTCGACGACGCCGCTGACGTCCACGCCGACCGACGCGTACGAGCTGGCCGCGGCGCGGTCGCCGTCGGCGTCGCGGGTGACCGCGCGGTACTCGACGAGGGTGCCCTCGGGGAGGTCCGCCTCGTCGGCGACGTCGTGGAAGACGCGCGGGGAGGTGTCCTCGGCCGTGCCGAGCTGGTGCCACTCGTCGGTGCCGACGGCGCGCCAGGCGAAGGAGGTCTCGGCCCAGGCATCGTCGATGCCGGCCGCGACCGGGGCCACGCCGGTCACCGCGGCGCCCGGCCGGGCGCTCGTGCCGGGGACCACCGTCACGGTCCCGGCGGTCTCGGCGCCCACGGTGCGGTCGGCGATCAGCACGATCGCGGAGCGCGCCGGGACGGTCAGCGTGACCGCGCCGTCGGCGTCGGCCGTGAGCGGGGTGTCGGTGCCGTACAGCGGCGCGTAGGTGGCGCCCGGCGTGAGCGTGTCGAGGGTGACCGTGCGCTGCTGCGCGGCGTTGTTCGCGGCGACGAGGTACTCGGTCTTGTCTTCGCGATCGACCCGGGAGAAGGCGTAGACGCCCGCGCCGTCCTCGGCGTAGCGCTCGATCTGCGCGCCGGACGCCAGGGCCGGGTGCTCCTCGCGCAGCGCCGCGAGGGCGGCGATGTGCTCGTAGAGCGGCGCGTCGGTGGCGTAGCGGTCCACGCTGCCGGCCTGCTCACCGGTGACCAGCGGCTGGTCGGCGTACTCGTCGACCTCCGTGGCGAACAGCGTCTGGCGGGCGTCCTTGTCGCCGCCGGTGCCCGCGAAGCCCTGCTCGTCGCCGTAGTAGACGACGGGCTGCCCGCGGGTCAGGTACATCAGCTCGTGCGCCAGCTCGTCGCGCTCCAGCGGGTTCTCGGCGCCCGCCAGCATGTAGCCGACGCGGCCCATGTCGTGGTTGCCGAGGAACGTCGGCAGCGCGGACGCGCTGCTGTGCGGCGTCGTGTACAGGTCGTCGGAGGCGTACAGGTCGGCCAGGCGCCGCGCGCTGTTGCCGCTGGCGAAGCTGGTGGCGGCCGACTGGAACGAGAAGTCGAGCACGGAGCTCATGTCGGTGCGGCGCACGTACGGGGAGGTCTTGACGGCGTCGGCGTCGTACACCTCGCCGAAGGTGAAGAACTCGTCCTTGCCCTGGTCCCGGGCGTAGTCCTGGATCTCGGTGGACCACTCCTCCCAGAACTCGAAGTTCACGTGCTTGACCGTGTCGATGCGGAAGCCGTCGATGCCCAGGTCGATCCACGCCTTGTAGATCTCCTCGAAGCCGTCCACCACCCTCGGGTGCTCGGTCATGAGGTCGTCCAGGCCGCTGAAGTCGCCGTAGGTGACCGACTCCCCGGACCACGTCGAGTTGCCCCGGTTGTGGTACAGCGTCGGGTCGTTGAGCCAGGCCGGGACCTTGACGTCCTGGTCGGCCGGGTCGACGACGGGGGTGTACGGGAAGCTCGTGGCGGCGTCGAGCTCGGGGAACTCGCCGGTGCCGGCGAAGTCGGCGGGGTCGAACGGGTCGCCGGCGGCGTCCCGGTACGGGGTGGCCGCCTGGTCCACGTAGTCGTAGGTGCCCTCGGCGTAGTCGACGACGTCGGCCGTGTGGTTGGTGATGATGTCGAAGTAGACCTTGAGGCCGCGCGCGTGGGCGTCGTCGATCAGCGCCGCCAGCTCCTCGTTGGTGCCGAGGTGCGGGTCGATCCGCGTGAAGTCGGTGATCCAGTAGCCGTGGTACCCGGCGCTGACGTCGGCGCCGGAGCCCTGCACCGGGCGGTTGAGGAAGCTCGGGGTGAGCCAGATGGCGGTGGTGCCCAGGTCCTCGATGTAGTCGAGGTTCTGCCGCAGGCCGGCGAGGTCTCCGCCCTGGTAGAAGCCCTTGTCGGCCGGGTCGAAGCCGGTCGTGAGCCGGTCGCCGTCCAGGCCGCCGGTGTCGTTGGACGGGTCGCCGTTCGCGAACCGGTCGGTCATCACGAAGTAGAAGCGCTCGTCGCCGCCCGGCTGGCGCACGGGGTCGTGCACGAGGGCGTCGTCCGCCTCCGTCCAGTCCCCGGCCAGGCCGAGCGGCGTCAGGGCGGTGCGGTGGGTCGTGTCGTCGTAGGTGACGCGGAGCGTCGCGGGCCCGGCCAGGTGCAGTGGCGCGTTCTCGGCGCCGCCGTCGCGCCCGTAGGACTCGTCCCAGGCGTCGTCGAGGGCGACCTTGTACTCGTAGGTGCCCGCGGGGACCTCGAACTCGGCCACGAAGGTGCCGTCGCCCTGGGCGACGAGCTCCGTGTCCGCGCAGGCCGGGTCCCAGTCGGCGACGCAGCCGAGCTCGTCCTGGAGGCTGCCGACCAGGGCGGCGGTGCGGTCCTGGACGGCGGTGGCTGCTCCGGCTGAGGCAGGTGTGGCGGGCGTTGCCGCCGCCGAGGCGGCCAGCCCGACCGAGGCCACCAGGGTGACGGCGACGGCGGCCGCGCCGACCTGTACGGGGCGCGGGGGCGCGCTGCGAGACATGGATGACCCCTTCGTCGTCCGGAACCCAAGTGTGTGATCCGAGCGCGACTGTAATGCTTGCAGAGATTTGCAGCAAGAGTCCGGGGTGAGCAGTTCGTCCGGTCCGCGAAATGGGGGTGCGCGCCTCAGAGCGGGAGCTTGAACCCCTCGTGCGACTGCTCGTAACCCAGGTTCCGGTAGAAGCGGTGCGCCTCGGGCCGCTGCTTGTCCGACGTGAGCTGGGCCAGCACGCAGCCCCGCGCGCGCCCGCGCTCGTGGGCGTGCTCCATCATCAGCCGGCCGATGCCCTGGCCGCGCAGGGTCTTGTCCACCCGCACGGCCTCGACCAGGAGCCGCGCGGCCCCGTTGCGGGAGATGCCGGGGATGAAGGTGAGCTGCATGACGCCGACCACCTCGCCGTCGGACTCGGCGACGACGAGCTCGTTGTCCGGGCTGGCCGCGACGGCCTCGAAGCCGGCTACGTGCGGCGCGCCGTAGGTGCCGGTGCGGGTGGCGGCGACGGCGTCGTCGGCGATGAGCTCGACGATCCGCTCCAGGTCGTCGCGTACCGCCTCACGAAAAATCAGGTTCATGCCGCCACCCTAGGCACACGTGTCAGACGCTCAGGTCACCCTCGCGACCCCGGCGTTCGACACGTCGCGCGGCGGGTCCGGCCGTACGATCTTGTCGTAACGCCGTCCCCCGAGAGGCCGCCTTCCCGTGACCACCTCCCCCGCGCCCGCGGCCCCGAACGACGCACCCGGCACTCCCCCGCGCAGCTCCTGGCTCGCGCTCGCGGTGCTCATCCTCGGCATCTCGATGGCCCTGCTGGACACGACCATCGTCAACGTCGCGCTGCCGACCATCCGCCTCTCGCTCGACGCGTCGGAGGGCACGCTGTCCTGGATCATCTCCGGGTACGCGCTGGCCTACGGCCTGGCCCTGATCCCAGCGGGCCGCGTGGGCGACCGGGTGGGCCACAAGTGGGTGTTCATCGTGGGCCTGGCGGGGTTCACGCTCGCCAGCCTCTGGTGCGGCCTGGCCAACGGCGCCACCGAGCTCATCGTGGCCCGCGTGGTCCAGGGCCTGTGCGGCGGCATCTTCTTCCCGGCCGTGACGGCGCTGATCCAGCTCATGTTCACCGGCCGCACGCGCGGCAAGGCGTTCGCCGTGATGGGCGCCGCCATCGGGTTCTCGACGGCGCTGGGGCCCATCATCGGCGGCCTGCTCATCGAGGCGTTCGGCGAGAACGAGGGCTGGCGCTCGATCTTCTTCGTCAACCTGCCGCTGGGCCTGATCGCGGTGACGGCCGCGTTCGCCCTGCTACCCAAGATCGTGGTGGGGGGCGCCGCGCGGGGCGTCGACGTCGTCGGGCTGCTGCTGGTGTCGGTGGCGCTCGTCGCGATCCTGGTGCCGCTCATCGAGGGCGAGGACGCCGGCTGGCCGTGGTGGACCTTCACGTTGCTGGTGGTCGGCCTGCTGCTGCTCGTCGCGTTCGCGTTCTGGGAGCGCCGGGTCGCGGCCCGCAACGGCAGCCCGCTGGTGCCGCCGCACCTCTTCTCGCACCCCGCCTTCACCGGCGGCGTGATCCTCGCGCTGGTCTACTTCGCCGCGTTCACCAGCATCTTCTTCACCATCTCGATCTTCTGGCAGTCGGGGCTGGGCCACTCGGCGCTGGCCTCGGGCCTGGTGTCGGTGCCGTTCGCCATCGGCTCGATCGCGGGCGCGTCGCAGAGCGAGCGCCTGTCCCACCGCCTGGGCCGGACCGTGCTCGTGATCGGCACCGGCCTGGTCGCCGTCGGCCTGGTCTCGGTGTGGCTCGTGCTCTGGCTGGTGCCGACCGGCGACCTGACCCACTGGCACCTGGCGGGCCCGCTGCTGATCGGCGGCATCGGCAGCGGCCTGTTCATCGCGCCGAACGCGCAGTTCATCGTCGCCACCGTGGACCGCGACGAGGCCGGGGCGGCGTCCGGCGTGATCGGCACGATGCAGCGGATCGGCTCGGCGGCGGGCATCGCCGTCGTCGGCTCGGTGCTGTTCGGGGCGCTCGACTTCCCGGCCGGCCGCCCGACGCCGGAGGTGGTCGCCGACGTCTTCGCGCACGGCGCGACCCTGGCGATGGCGACCAGTGCGAGCCTCGCCGTGGTGGCGTTCCTGCTGGTGTTCGTGCTGCCGCACCGGGTGGAGCCGCCGCGCTGACGGCGGCTCCGCGCCGTCACTCGTCGGGGAGCTGGCCCACGGCCTCCTCGTAGCCGCCCGTCGGCGGGTTCGGGTCCGGCGTGTAGACCAGGTGCAGCAGGCCGGTGCGGAACGGCGTGGCCGACAGGAGCTTCATGGGCCGGGACGGGTCGCCGTCCTGGAACAGCTTCAGGCCGCCGCCCGCGGTGGCCGGGTGCACGAACAGGTGCAGCTCGTCGAGCAGGCCGGCGTCGAGGAGCTGGCGGACCACCGAGATCGAGCCGGACAGGCCGATCTTCTGGATCGACGGGTCGTTCTTCAGCGCCGTGACGGCCTCGACCAGGTCGCCCTGGAGCTGCTCGGAGTTGCGCCAGGTGAGCTCGAGCGGGCTCCGGGACGCGACGATCTTGCGGATGTCGCCGATCCGCTTGGCGAACCCGGCGTCCTCGCCGCCGGCCGCCTCCCGCTCCGGCCAGGCGCCGGCGAACGAGTCGTAGGTGACCCGCCCGAACAGGAAGACGTCGGTGTTGTGCGTCTCGTCGACCGCCGCGCCGAGCTCGTCGTTGAAGTACGGGAAGTGCCAGTTGCCCTTGTCCGGCTCGACGACGCCGTCGAGCGCCATGAACAGGCTGGACACGATCTTCGCCATGGGGATCTCCTCGGTCGGTGCCGCACCGCGGCTCTCCCCGGTCCGACGACGGCGGGCGGGCAGACTCATCGCCCGTTCGGCAACGAGTCTGCCCGCCCTCCGATCAGCCCGCGAGGTGGTTCCAGCGCGGGGCGAGACCCGCCCACGGGCCGACGTCGGCCACGGCACCGTCGACCAGCACGACCACCCGGTCGGCGCGGGCGAGGGCCGCGCGCTTGGAGGTGGCGCCGACCACCGTGGTGCCCCGCTCCCGCAGGGCGGCCCACAGCTCGATCTCGGTCGAGGCGTCCAGGGCGCTGGAGACGTCGTCCGCCAGCAGCAGCTCGGTGTCCGCCGCCAGCGCCCGCGCGAGCGCGAGCCGCTGCACCTGACCGCCGGACAGCCGCACGCCGCGGTGCCCCACGAGGGCGTGCGGGCCGCCGGCGTCGCGCATGTCCTGCTCGAGGCGCGCGCCCCGGACCGGACCGTCGATGTCGCGGGCGTGGTCGAGCTGCACGTTGTCCGAGAACGAGCCGGAGAGCACGCGCGGCACCTGGGCCACGTGCGCCACCTGGCCCGGGCGCAGGAACGCCTGGGCGTCGGTCACCTCGGTGCCGTTCCACCGGACGTCGCCGGTGTGCTCCATGAGCCCGGCCAGCGCGGAGAGCAGCGACGACTTGCCCGAGCCGACCTGGCCGAGCAGCAGCACGAGCTCGCCCCGGCGCACCTCGAGGTCGACGTCGGAGACGCCGATCGTGCCGTCGTCGTGCACCGCCGTGAGGCCGCGCAGCTCCAGGCGGTCCAGGGGCTCGCGGGGCGACGGCTCCGGCGCGGGGGCGACACCCGTCACGAGGTCGACGCCCTGCTGCCGCGAGACCAGGTCGGTGCCGCCGGCGAACCGGGCGGTCGCGACCTGCCAGGCGCGGGTGCCGGGCGCCTCGGTGACCACGGCGCCGGCCACGACGCCGAACCAGGCGAAGCCGGTCACGGCGTTGGCGACGAGGAGCGTCGTGGCCAGGTCCCACGTGCCGGTCAGCAGGAAGCCCCAGGCGACGACGACGCCGATGTAGAGGGTCACCAGCGGCACGGAGTCGAGCACGGCCTGCACCCGGTGCTCGAAGATCGCGGCCTTGACCCGCCCCGAGTCCACCTCGCCGAGGTGGCGGCGGACGTCGGGCGTGCGGGCGGCGAGCTTGACCGTGCGCGCCGAGTCGAGGGCCGAGACGAGGGCACGGCCGAACCGCGCCCGGGCCGCGGAGGACCCGGCGGCGGAGCGACCGGCGATCGGCCGGCCGATGGCCGAGGCCGCCGCGGAGACCACCATGACCGCGAGCAGCACGGCGCCGGCGGTCCAGGTGCCGCTGATCAGGGCCGTGACCGCCACGATCGCGAGGCCGTTGACGAAGTCGACCCAGCGGTCGGCGTACCGCACGAAGCGGTCGGCGTCCATGGACCGGGCCACCACCTCGCCGGGCGGCGTGGCGGGCAGCCGGTACTGCCGGGTCTGGCCGTGCATGACCGACATCCGGATGCGCAGCAGCACCTCGACCCACCAGCGCGGGTACACGCCCAGCGCGCGCGAGATGAACAGCGGCTGGAGGAGCAGCAGCACGGCGAACGTGACCAGCAGGCCGACGGGCAGCTCGCCGGTGCCGACGATCTCGACCGTGCGGCCCCACAGGAAACCGCTGACCGCGCCCTGCGCCGCGACCAGGCTGGCCAGCAGGAACAGGACGGCGCCGAACAGGCCCCACTTCGGGCGGACGAACAGCGCGTGCAGCACGCCGCGCGCGAGACTCGGGCCGTCCCCGGGCGGGGTCAGGTCGGGCGGGGTGCCGGTCCGTCGGCGGCCGCCGACGGCATCGGGGGTGTCGGTGTCGGGGTCGGGCGCGGCCGTGTCGGTCGTGTCGGCGCGCACCTCGGCGGCGACGGCCAGGGTGGGCTCGGCGGCCGACTCGTCCAGCGACCCGTCGCTCGCGCCGGCCTCCAGCAGCGAGCGGAACGGTCCGGGCGTGCGGGCGAGCCTGGCCCGGGGGCCCTGCTGCACCACGCGGCCGTGGTCGAGCACCGCCACCAGGCCGGCGCGCTCGATGGTGCCGAGCCGGTGCGCGATGAGTACACCGGTACGCCCCGAGAGCAGGCGATCGGACGCCGCGACGACGCGCGCCTCGGTGAGCGGGTCCATGCGCGCCGTGGCCTCGTCGAGCACGACGAGCTGCACGTGCCGCACGAGCAGCCGCGCGAACGCGACGAGCTGCTCCTCCCCCGCGGACAACGTGGTGCCGCCGGGGCCGAGGAGCGTGTCGAGGCCGTCGGGCAGGCCGGCGGTCCAGTCGGTCAGGCCGAGCTCGCGGACGGCGGCCTCGATGTCGGCGCGCGGCACGTCGGCGAACAGCGCGATGTTCTCCGCGAGCGTGCCGGCGATGATCTCCGTGCGCTGGGTGACCACGCCCACGGCGCCGCGCAGCTTCTGCAGGTCCAGGTCGCGCACGTCGGCGCCGCCGAGGAACACCGACCCGCGCTCCGGCTCGACGGCGCGCGACAACAGCGCGGCCAGCGTCGACTTGCCAGAACCGGTGCGGCCCACGAGGGCGATGGTCTCGCCGGCGGGGACCAGCAGGTCCACGCCGCTCAGGGCGAAGGTGCCCTCGTCGTAGGCGAAGGTCAGGTCGCGCAGCTCGAGGTCCAGCGGACCCTCGGGGAGGTCGTCGCCGCCCTCGGGCTCGGGCTCGACCTCCAGCATCTGCCGGATGCGCAGCACCGCGCCGAGGCCCTCCTGGATGTCCGGCAGGTGGTGCACCAGGTTGTCCATCTGCCCCACGAACATCGCGGTGACCAGGAACAGGGTGACGAGCTGGTCCACCGACAGGCCGCCACCGGCGGCGACGACCGCGCAGACGACGACGGTCCCGGCCAGCAGCGCGTACATCACCAGGCCGGCCCGCCGCAGCAGGCGCTCCTCGACCCGCACCACCTCGCGGAACTTGCGGTGCACGATCGCCGAGAGCTGCGCGACGCGGCGCACGGCGAACGCCTGGCCGAGGCTGGTGCGCAGGTCGTTCCGCGCGGCGACCGCCTCCTCGAAGGCGGCGGCGTGGTCGGTCCAGGCAGCCTCCTCGATCACCTTGCGGCGCGCGATCTCGCCGAGCAGGGGCCGGGTGAGCAGGGCGACGATGCCGCCCAGCACCGGGAAGAGCAGCCAGGCCGGCCACCAGGTGATGCCCGCGATGATCCACATCGGGACGACGCCGACCACCGTGCGGCCGGCGCCCCAGAGCTGGCGGCGCACGAGGGTGCCGACAGCGTGCGTGTCGTCGTCGACCCGGTCGAGCACCTCGCCGACCGCCTGCTCGGAGAGCGTGGCGAGCGGCTGCCGCAGCGCCGCGCTGAGCAGGTCGCTGCGGAGCTTGCCCTCGGCGCGGTCCACGACGCTCGCCCAGGTCACCTGGCCGACGCCGTCGAACACCGCACCGCCGACGACGCACACGGCGAGCAGCACCAGCCCGACGACGGTCGCGTCGGCGGCCAGCCGGCCGGCCGCGACGGTGCCGAGCGCCAGGCCGACGGCGCCCGCGGTGAGCGCGAGCATCGCGACGACCGCGGCCGGGCCGCGCAGCCGGCGCCAGTCGAGCCGGCGGGCCGGGTCGGTCGGCGTCGTCGGCGCAGGACGAGGCGACGCCTCGGGAACGGGCGTGGTCTCGGGGGTGCGGGGTGCGTCGATCATCGTTTCCTGAGGCTACGTCCAGGCACCGACACTCCCCGCCTCTTTTTCCACAGGAGCGACCAAGGTCACGGCGCCGTGGCGCAGGCGTCGTCCTTCGGCGCGCAGATGGAGACCTCATACAGGTATGAGAAGGTTCCGCTCCTGCTGCCCGCTTCCCAGTCCACCTCGAATCCCTGGAGCGTGCGGCTCTGGTCGACCTCGCGTTCCAGCTCCACGAGGAGCGTCGACACACCGTCCAGCCCGGGACCGCCGCACCGGCTGCGCACCGCGTGCTGGGACACGTCGTATCCGGAGCGGGTCAGCGAACCGCGGCCCGCCGCGTCGTCCGCCGCGCCCGGGACCACGCTGAACGCGGTCACCGTCACGTCGGCGGCGTCGACGGCCCGCACCTCCGTGACCTTCCCGTCGTCGGCTCCGGCCACGCAGATGCTCATGAGGCCCACGAACATCGGCTCAGCACGCTTCATGTCGCCCATCGCGCTCGACATGACTCCGTTCGAGTCCGGCTCGCCCGCGCGCCGGACCCCCACGGCGTCGGCCGAGCAGGCGGCGGCGAGACAGAGCACCAGCCCGGCCGTGCCCACGGCGAGCCCGATCCTCACCGGGCGCGCGAGAAGGGGGTGGGTGGGAACCCGGGTCCGGACTCCCATCCACCCCCTCCTCACTGCCGTACGGCCCGCAGGGCGTCAGAGCGAAGCGAGCGCCTCGTTGAAGGTGGTGCTCGGCCGCATCACGGCGGTCGCCTTGGCGCCGTCGGGACGGTAGTAGCCGCCGATGTCCGCGGCCTTGCCCTGGACCGCGAGCAGCTCCTCCACGATGGCCTGCTCGCCGCCGGCGAGAGCCTCGGCGAGGGGCTTGAACGTGGCGGCCAGCTCGGCGTCGTCCGACTGCCCGGCCAGCTCCTGGGCCCAGTAGAGGGCCAGGTAGAAGTGCGAGCCACGGTTGTCGATGGTGCCGAGGCGACGGCCCGGGGAGCGGTCCTCGTTGAGGAACGTGCCGGTGGCGCGGTCGAGGGTGTCGGCCAGGACCTGGGCCCGGGCGTTGCCCTCGGTCACCGCGAGGTGCTCGAAGGACGCGGCCAGCGCGAAGAACTCACCGAGCGAGTCCCAGCGCAGGTAGTCCTCCTCGACGAGCTGCTGCACGTGCTTGGGCGCGGAGCCGCCGGCGCCCGTCTCGAACAGGCCGCCGCCGTTCATCAGCGGCACGATCGACAGCATCTTCGCCGACGTGCCGACCTCGAGGATCGGGAACAGGTCGGTGTTGTAGTCGCGCAGCACGTTGCCGGTCACCGAGATGGTGTCCAGGCCCTGGCGGATGCGCGCGAGCGAGAACGCCGTCGCCTCCGCCGGGTCCATGACGTGCAGCTCGAGGCCGTCGGTGTCGTGCTCCGGCAGGTACTGCTCCAGCTTCTGGATCAGGTTGGCGTCGTGCGCGCGGCGCGAGTTCAGCCAGAACACGGCGGGCGTCTCGGAGAGCCGGGCGCGGGTCACGGCCAGCTTGATCCAGTCGCGGATCGAGGCGTCCTTGGTCTGGCAGGCGCGCCAGACGTCACCGGCACGGACCGCGTGCTCGATCAGGACGTTGCCGGCGCCGTCGACGACGCGGACGGTGCCGTCGCCTGCGATCTCGAACGTCTTGTCGTGCGAGCCGTACTCCTCGGCGGCCTTCGCCATGAGGCCGACGTTGGGCACGGAGCCCATCGTGGCCGGGTCGAGGGCGCCGTGGGCGCGGCAGTCGTCGATGACGGTCTGGTAGATCCCGGCGTAGGACGAGTCGGGGATCACCGCGAGGGTGTCCGCCTCCTCGCCGTCGGGGCCCCACATGTGGCCGCCGATGCGGATCATGGCGGGCATCGAGGCGTCGACGATGACGTCGGACGGGACGTGCAGGTTGGTGATGCCCTTGTCGGAGTTCACCATGGCCATCTTCGGGCCGTCGGCCAGCGCGGCGTCGAACGCGGCGCGGATCTCGGCGCCGTTCGGCAGCGACTCGAGGCCGGCGAAGATGCCGCCCAGGCCGTCGTTCGCCGAGAGGCCGGCGGCGGCCAGGTCCTGGCCGTACTTGTCGAAGACCGGCTTGAAGAAGGCGCGGACCACGTGGCCGAAGATGATCGGGTCCGAGACCTTCATCATCGTGGCCTTGAGGTGCACGGAGAACAGCACGCCCTCGGCCTTGGCGCGCTCGATCGACTCGGCGAGGAAGGCGTCCAGCGCGGCGGCGTCGAGGAACGTGGCGTCCACGACCTCGCCGGCCAGCACGGGCAGCGACTCCTTGAGCACGGTCACGGTGCCGTCGGCGGCGACGTGCTCGATGCGCAGCGTGTCGTCGGCCTCGACGATCACGGACTTCTCGTTGGAGAAGAAGTCGTCGTGACCCATGGTCGCGACGTTGGTCTTCGAGTCGGCCGTCCAGGCGCCCATGCGGTGCGGGTGCGCCTTGGCGTAGTTCTTGACCGAGGCGGGGGCGCGGCGGTCGGAGTTGCCCTGGCGCAGCACCGGGTTCACGGCGGAGCCCATGACGCGGCCGTAGCGCTCGCGCGCGTCCTTCTGCTCGTCGGTCTGGACGCTCTCCGGGAAGTCCGGCAGGTCGTAGCCGAGGGCCTGGAGCTCGGCGACGGCCGCCTTGAGCTGCGGGACGGACGCCGAGATGTTCGGCAGCTTGATGATGTTGGCCGACGGGTCGTTCGCCAGCTCGCCCAGCTCGGCGAGCGCGTCCGCCTGGCGCTGCTCCTCCGTGAGCCGCTCCGGGAACTGGGCGATGATGCGGCCGGCGAGCGAGATGTCGCGGGTCTCGACGTCCACACCGGCCTTGGCCGCGTACGCCGAGACGATCGGCAGGAACGAGTACGTCGCCAGCAGCGGGGCCTCGTCGGTGTGGGTATAGATGATCTTCGACATGGGTGTGGCTGACTCCCCGGGTGTTGGAATGTGCCGATCTCTCGATATCAAGATACCTGAGGGTGTCGCGCGGTCCTGAATCGCGAGACCCCCAGGAGTACTGCGACAAGCGTGAATCCCGCCACGCCCCACCACAATGCCGGGCGGTAGCCGAGTTGATCCGCGAGCAGCCCGCCCAGCGGCGCGCCGATCACGAGCATGGCCCGGTTCACGCTACGGATCGTCGTGTTGGTCCGCGCCTGGAGGTGGTCGGGCGTCACCGCCTGGCGGTAGCCCATCTCGTTCGCGTTCTCGAGCCCCGTCGCCAGCCCGTAGAGCGCCTGGCCGACGGCGATGGTCGCCACGGTCAGCCAGGCCGACGTCGTACCGGGTCCCGCCGACGACGGCGCGGCCGCCGGCGCGAGCGCCACGGCACCCCAGGCGAGGGGCATCGCCGCCCGCGCCGCGATCACCGTGCGCCCGGCTCCCCACGCCCGGCCCGCCCGCTCCGAGAACAGCGCGCCGACCAGCCCGGCCACACCCGCCGCCGCGAGCGCCAGCCCGAGCTGGAAGGCCGACAGCCCCAGCCCGACGAGCGCGAACGGGGCCAGCACCGTGGTGACGATGCCGTTGCAGAGGAACCAGCCGTGGGTCGCCACGGCCAGCGGCGCGAGCATGGTGTGCCGGTACACCCAGCGCAAGCCTTCGCGGACGTCGTCGCGCAAGCGGCCGGCCGCACCCCGCGGATCGCGTCCGGCGCGCGGCGTGGTGCGGGCCGGGCCGGGCTCGGGCACCTCCGCCCGCCAGACGGCGAACGCGGCGAACAGGTAGGTGACGGCGTCGACGAGCACGGCCAGCGGTGCGCCGAGCGCCGTCGTCAGCGCGCCGCCGATCGCCGGACCGGACGCCTGCGCCACCGCGCCCGTCTGGTCGAGCCGGGCGTTCGCCCGGACCAGGGACCCGCGGGGTACGAGGCGGGGTACGAACGACTGCGACGCGGCGTCGTTGAGCAGCGACGCCAGGCCGAGCACCGCCATGAACCCGACGAGCACGGGAATGTTCAGTGCCCCGGCCCACCAGAGCAGGGGCACCGAACCGAGCAGGAGACCCCGGATCAGGTCGGTGGTGATCAGCAGCGGCCGGCGTCGCCAGCGGTCCACCACCGCGCCCAGGACCAGGCCGAGGACGAGGTACGGGACCCAGCGGGCCGCGTTGACGATGCCCAGCTCGGTGGCGCTCGCTCCGAGCGTGACGACGACGAGCACCTGGAGCGCGACGGTCGTGACGTACGTGCCCAGCTCGGACACGGCCTCGCCCGCCCAGAACCAGCCGAAGGCGCGGCCGAGCAAGCGGCTTCCCCCTTCGTCGGTCGTGGGCGGGCAGGCGGTCGGCTAGATCAGGCCCAGGGTCCGCACGGCGTCGCGCTCCTCGGCGAGCTCCGCCACGCTGGCGTCGATCCGGCCGCGGGAGAACTCGTCGATGTCGAGGCCCTCGACGATCTTCCACTCCCCCGTGCCGTCGGACGTCACCGGGAACGAGGAGACGAGCCCCTCGGGCACGCCGTACTCGCCGGAGGACCAGATGCCGGCCGAGGTCCAGTCGCCCTCGGGGGTGCCGTGCGTCCAGTCGCGGACGTGCGCGATCGCCGCGTTGGCCGCCGACGCCGCCGACGACGCACCGCGCGCCTGGATGATCGCGGCGCCGCGCTTGGCGACGGTCGGGATGAAGTCGTCGGTGAGCCAGGCCGTGTCGGCCGCGACGTCGGCGCCGGGGCGGCCACCGACCTCGGCGCGGAACAGGTCGGGGTACTGGGAGGCGGAGTGGTTGCCCCAGATGGTGAGCCGCTTGACCTCGGACACGGGGGTCCCGGTCTTGGCCGCGACCTGCGAGAGCGCCCGGTTGTGGTCGAGCCGCGTCATCGCGGTGAACCGCGTGGCCGGCACGTCGGGGGCGTTCGAGGCCGCGATGAGGGCGTTGGTGTTGGCGGGGTTGCCGACCACGAGCACGCGGACGTCGTCGGCGGCGCCGTCGTTGATCGCCCGGCCCTGGGGGCCGAAGATCCCGCCGTTGGCCTCGAGGAGGTCGGCCCGCTCCATCCCGGCGCCGCGCGGGCGGGCGCCGACGAGCAGGGCGACGTTGACGCCGTCGAACGCCTTGACCGGGTCGTCGAAGATGTCGACGCCGGCCAGGTTCGGGAAGGCGCAGTCGTCGAGCTCCATGGCCGTGCCCTCCGCGGCGCCGACGGCCTGCGGGATCTCGAGGAGTCGGAGCCGTACTGGCGTGTCCGCGCCGAGCATCTCGCCCGCGGCTATGCGAAAGAGGAGCGCATACCCGATCTGGCCAGCGGCTCCGGTGACGGTGACATTCACGGGTTCAGTCATGACCCCACTCTTGCATCGACCGGCCTGCCACGCCCAGCCCCTGGGCCGATCTGTGTCTTGCCTGGTACCGGTACCCGAGTACGGTGAAGAAAATGCCCGCGCGTATTCAGGTTTTGCCCAGGCGGGTAATGGCAGGATGTGCGCGACATCGCACTGCACGCCGCCATGACGCGCACCGAGAAGGTGTGCCACTGAAAGGAACAGACTTCATGTCCCAGGACCTCGCCGCGACCAGCGGCGTCACCGAGGTCGAGGAGCGGTCGCCCAGCCTGCTCTCCCGCCTGCTCGCCGAGACCTTCGGCACGTTCCTGCTGACGCTCGTGATCGTGGGTGTGCTCGTCTACAGCCCGCTGAACACGGTCGGGGGGCTCGGCGTGGCCCTCGGCGGCGCCTTCGCCTACATCGCGGGTGCCGCGACCGTCGGCCGCGTCTCCGGTGCGCACTTCAACCCGGCGATCTCGCTGGGCTCCTGGCTCAGCGGCCGCATCACGGTCAGCGCCATGTTCAGCTACTGGGGCGCGCAGCTCGTGGGCGCGATCCTGGCCGCCGCCGTGCTGTTCGCGACCGTCCCGCAGCCGCTGCTCACGCTGCTCGGCAAGGAGAACACCTCCGACGCGTTCGACGCCGCCGTGAACGGCTTCGCGACGCACTCCCCGCTCTACCTGCAGACGCAGGGCCAGGCGCAGTTCGACTGGCTGCCGGCGCTGCTGGTCGAGGTCATCATCTCGGCGATCCTCGTGGGCGTGTACCTGGGCGTCAACGACCGCCGCAGCCGCATCAGCTACGCCCCGATCGCCGTGGGCAGCGCCATCGCCGCCCTGACCCTGGTCTCGTGGTTCGTCACCAACGCCGGCATGAACCCGGCCCGCTCGACCGCCGCCGCGCTCTTCGCGAACAACTGGGGCGGCGACGGCTCCGGCCGCCAGCTCTGGCTGTTCTGGCTGGCCCCGCTGGTCGGCGCCGCGCTCGCCGCGCTGTTCTACCGCGCCTTCGCCTCCGTCGAGCCCGAGGAGCTCGAGCTCGACGAGGCCGACGAGGACGAGGACGACGACGAGGCGACCGAGGTCGTCGCCGAGGAGTCCGCCCCCGCCGCCGCCACGGACGAGTCCGCGGAGAAGACCGCCGAGGCAGAGCCGGCCGCCGAGCCGGAGAAGACTGCCGAGCCGGAGAAGAAGAGCGACGACAAGGCCTGACCGCTCGCCGCACCCGTACGACGCCGGGGCCGCACCTTCCGTGAGGGAGGTGCGGCCCCGCTGTCGTACCGGGACTCGGCGAAGGGGGTGAAACCGCGCTTCCGGGACACCGTGCGGCACCGCTACGATCCGGGACCATGGCCGACAGCACGCAGACCTCTCAGGGCGCGACGGAACCGGCTGGTACCGAACCGCGGAAGACTCCTGACGACGCGCCCGAGGCGCAGTCGGAGCGACCCGAGGAGACGCCGGGGGACGCGGCGCAGGACGCGGACGGCACCGCGGTGGACGCGACCGACGAGAAGCCGGACGGCGACGACGAGCTGGATGCGGCAGGAAAGAAGCCCGAGAGCGCCCGCAGGCGGTGGGGCGGCTTCCGCAGGAAGCGGCGCGACGCCGAGCCCGACGAGGCCGACGAGGCCGACGAGGCCGACGAGGCCGAGCCCGACACGGACGTGCAGACCGAGGGCGCGTCCGGTCCGGACGAGAGCGACGACGAGCCCGACCCGAACGAGCTCCCCTACCCGACCCGCACCGGCTGGGTGGTCGCGGCCTTCCTGCTCTTCTGGCCGCTCGCGATCCCCGCGCTCGTGCACTCGATGCGCACCGCCGAGGCCAACGGCACGGGCAACGTGCGCCGCGCGAAGAAGTCGTCGGTGCGCACCCTCGACTTCTCCCTGGGCGCGGTCACCGTGGGCGTGCTCGCCGTCGCCGGCCTGTGGATCGCCGTCGCGGCGGCCCCTACCTACGCGTCGTCGCTGCCGCCCGGTCTGGTCTCGACCGCCAAGTCGTTCGTGCCGCCGGCCCTGGCGGGCCCGCTCGGCATCACGCTGCCCGACGACGGGCCCGCGCTCACCGCGCCGACGTCGTCCCCGAGCGCGACCGGCGACCCGTACGCGACGACGGACCCGTACGCCGACCCCTACGCCGAGGACCCGGCGGACGGCCTGGAGCCGCTGCCGACGCAGGAGGCCGACGGGCAGGTCGCGCCGTCCGAGGCGCCGACGCCGGACGCCGACACCGAGGCGACCGCCGGGGCCGAGATCCCCGACCTGCAGGTGGGCGACTGCATCGACACCGCGGCGACGTCGGGTCAGACCACGCTGTACCGGATCCCGGTGGTGCCCTGCACGACCGCGCACGGCGGCGAGATCTACGCCGAGACGACGGCCGAGGACAGCCTCGCGAAGAACGGCGAGGCCCCCACGCAGCAGGCGCTGTGGGACGCCGCCGACGCGTACTGCTACCCGGAGTTCACGAAGTACGTGGGGCTGCGGTGGGCCCAGTCGGAGCTGCTCTACTGGCCGATCGCGCCGTCGGAGGAGAGCTGGGCCGAGGGCGACCGGCGCATCCTGTGCGTGGTCGAGTCGGAGCAGCCCGTGACGGGCTCGCTGGAGGGCGCGGACCGCTGACGGCGGCCGCGCCACTGGCGGGCAGGTCGCCCGCCGGGAAGGTCAGATGCTCGGCGTCGCCACGGCGAGGACGCCGATCAGCACGGCGGTCGCGCCGTACAGGATGATGTCGACGGTCCGGGTCCGGATGACGAGCCCGACGGGGCTGTCGAGCACCGCGCGGAAGATCGCGCAGACCACGAGGACCACCCCGATGCCGATCGCCCCGGCGCGAGCGCCGGCGACCATGCCGAGCAGCACGGAGATGCCCACACCGGCGAGGACGAGCCAGATCGCGAGGTTGCTGCGCTGCGGCTCCGCCGGGCTCATCTGGGAGTCCTCGCCGCTGGCTGGCTCACTGCGGTCGAGCTCCTGGCTGGTCGTCGTGGTGGCCGTCATCAGGTCGGCCCGTCCGGTGCGTTCGAGCGTAACCGTTCCGGCCGAGCCCGGCTCGAGGAGGGTCGTGGCACCGCCCGGTGCGCCAGGGGCAGTCCGCATCTCGCTGAGATCCACGGGACGAGGGTACAACCGAAACGTCGCGATTCTGCAGGACCGTGACCTGCTTGCAACCTGATACAGAGCACATTCCCAGGTTGGCGGCCCGCGAGCTACCGTGAGGTCCATGCCGTCGACTCCAGCCCAGGTCCCCAGCAGCGTGGTCGTCGTGGGTGCGGGGCTGGCGGGCGCGCAGACCTCCGCCGCCCTGCGGCAGCACGGTTTCGAGGGTCGCCTCACCGTGCTGGGCGCGGAGGGTCTGCCGCCCTACGACCGCCCGCCGCTGTCCAAGGAGCTGCTCAAGCGCACCGAGCCGGTCTGGCTCGCGGACGACCTCGGGATCGACCTCACGGCCCTCGTCGACGACCTGCGGCTGGCCGACCCCGCGACCCGCCTGGAGGCGGACCGCGAGCAGGTGGTGGTGCGGACGGCGTCGGGCGACGACGTCGTGGCCGACGCCGTGGTGCTCGCCTGCGGCAGCGCGCCCCTGCGCCCCGCGGGCTGGGACGCCGCGATGACCCTGCACACCGCCGGTGACGCCGAGCGGCTGCGCGCCGCCGCCGTCCCGGGGACGCGGATCGTGGTGGTCGGCGCCGGCTGGATCGGCGCGGAGGTCGCGGGCGTCGCCGCCGGCGCGGGCGCACAGGTCACCGTCGTGGAGGCGGGCTCCGTGCCGCTGGAGCGGCAGCTCGGCCGCAGCGTGGGCGGCCTCCTGGCCCCCTGGTACGACGCCGCCGGGGTCACCCTGGTCACGGACGTCGCCGTCGAGAAGGTGCTGCCCGGACCGGCCGGCGGCGCGCCCGGCGGCGGCAGCGTCGTCCTCGCGGACGGCCGCGTGCTGGAGGCCGACCTGGTGCTGGCCGCCGTGGGCGCGCGTCCCGCGTCGGGCTGGCTGGCCGGCTCCCTGCCGCTGGAGTCGAACGGCGGGCTCCGGGTCAACCGGGCCGGCCGGCTGACGGGCCTGCACTCCCCGACCGACCCGGCGGGCCGGCTGCACCTCGACGCGCTGCGCCGCGTCTGGGCGGTGGGCGACATCGCGACCCGCGAGCACCCGGTGTTCGGGCCGGTGCCGGGCGGGCACTGGTCGGCCGCGCTGCACGACCCCGAGGTCACCGTCCGGGCCCTGCTGGGGCTCGACGAGCGCGCCGCCGAGCCCGAGCACGTGCGCGAACGGCTGGGGCTCGCCCCGATCCCGTCGCACGCGCCGTACGTGTTCTCGCAGCAGCTCGGGCACGACCTGGCGCTGTTCGGGGTGCCGTCGCCGTTCGACGAGGTGGTGCTGCGCGGTACGCCCACGACGTCGGGCGGCTGGGCCGTGCTCTACCTGGAGAACGCGCTGGACCGGCACCCGCGCCGTACCCCGGACGGCCACCGCGTGGCGACGGTCCGGGCGGTGCTGCTGGTCGACTCCCCGCGCGAGGTGGGCCAGGTGCGCAAGCTGATGAACCGCGGGGTGCCGCTGACGGTCGACCTGGACCGCGCGCTGGACCCGGCGGTCAAGCTCAAGGACGCCGTCGTCTGACCACCGAACGGGGTCTGAGCCGGAACGGCCGCGCTCGCCTCCTTTGAGGTCTAAGTTTCTTCGCTTTGCGGCTCTCGAGAGCGAAGAAACTTAGGCCTCGAAGAGGAGGTACCCGTTGGTCGAGCTTGTCGAGACCTGGTGAGGTCTCGACAAGCT
>NZ_JBHVEG010000101.1:0-22201 GCF_042802395.1 Promicromonospora sp. NPDC057488 | reverse complement strand
GTCAGTTAACTGACCGATCCCAGAGCAACCGACCGAACTGGAAGGCTTACCCCAGGCTCAGCGCTGCGACGCCGGGACGTACGGGCGCTCGGTGGCGCCGGTGTAGACCTGGCGCGGGCGCCCGATCTTGGTCTGCGGGTCCTTGATCATCTCGCGCCACTGGGCGATCCAGCCGGGCATGCGGCCCAGCGCGAACAGCGGCGTGAACATGGCCGGCTCGAAGCCCATGGCCTTGTAGATGAGGCCCGTGTAGAAGTCGACGTTCGGGTAGAGCTTGCGCTCCACGAAGTAGTCGTCCGAGAGGGCGATCTCCTCCAGGCCGCGCGCGATGTCGAGCAGCTCGTCCTTGGCGCCGAGCTTGTCGAGCACCTCGTCCGCCGACTTCTTCACGATCGCGGCGCGCGGGTCGTAGGACTTGTACACGCGGTGGCCGAAGCCCATCAGGCGCACGCCGTCCTGCTTGTTCTTGACCTTCTCCATAAAGGTCTCGACGGTCTCGCCACCCGACCGGATCTTCTCCAGCATGGTGAGCACCGCCTCGTTGGCGCCGCCGTGCGCGGGACCCGACAGAGCGTTCACGCCCGCGGCCACTGATGCGTACAGGGTCGCGTTGGAGGAGCCGACGACGCGCACGGTGGACGTGGAGCAGTTCTGCTCGTGGTCGGCGTGCAGCACGAGGAGCTTCTCCAGCGCGTCCACGATCACCGGGTCGGCCTCGTAGGCCTCGTACGGCGTCGCGAACGTCATCCGCAGGAAGTCCTCGACGTAGCCGCGCGAGTAGTCCGGGTACAGCAGCGGCTCGCCCACGCGGCGCCGGTGCAGGTAGGACGTGATGGTGCGGGTCTTGGCCAGCAGCAGCACGGTGGCCAGGTCCACCTGCTCGTCGTCCGCCGGGTCGAGCGACTCCGGGTAGAACGTGGACAGCGCGTTCACCGCGGAGGCCAGCACGGCCATCGGGTGCGCGTTGCGCGGGAACGTTCCCATGAACGTGCGGAAGTCCTCGTGCACCAGGGTGTGCCGGTTGACGCGCTCGGTGAACGCGTCCAGCTCCGAGGTGCTCGGCAGCTCGCCGTAGATGAGCAGGTAGGCCACCTCGAGGAAGCCCGAGCCGTCGGCGAGCTGGTCGATCGGGTAGCCGCGGTAGCGCAGGATGCCGGCGTCGCCGTCGATGTAGGTGATCGAGGACTCGCACGACGCCGTGTTCATGAACCCGGGGTCGACCGTGACCAGACCCGTGTCCTTGAGCAGCGACGACACGACGATGCCGTCGTTGCCCTCGCTGGCGGCGACGACAGGCAGGGTGTGAGTGGTTCCGTCGACGGCGAGCTCGACGCGGCTCGAGCCGTCCAGCGGTGTGGAGGTCATGTCTTCCTTCCTGAGTGGCGCACGAGGGACGCTGCTGTGAAAGAAAGGTGTCGGGACAGCGTCGACCTGGGGCACGACAGTATCGCGCCCTGCTCTAGTTTTTCCAATCCATCGGTCAAGGCTGCGTGATGCGTGTCACAGCATCGGCAATCTGTGCGTCAGTCGAGGTCAGCGCCACGCGCGTGTGGGTGCCGTCGCCGTACAGATGACCCGGTGCGGTGAGGATCCCGCGGTCGGCGAACCACTCCGCCACCGCCAGGCCCGGCCGCCCGTCCGGGGCCGCCACCCAGAGGTACAGGCCGGCGGCCGACTCGTCGATGACGAACCCCGCCTCGGTGACCGCGGCGGCCAGCGCCCGGCGCCGGGCGCCGTAGGCCTCGCGCTGCGCGGCGACGTGCGCGTCGTCCGACATGGCGGCCGTCATCGCGGCCTGCACCGGCGCGGGCACGATCAGGCCCAGGTGCTTGCGGGTCTGCGTGAGGTCCGCGACCAGGGCGGCGTCGCCCGCGAGGAACGCGGCCCGGTAGCCCGCGATGCTCGACTGCTTGGACAGGGAGTACGCGGCCAGCAGCCCCTCGTGGGACCCGCCGCACACGCTCGGGTCCAGGATCGAGGGCACGCCGCCGGTGCCCGTCGCGGCGTCATAGGGGAAATCCCACACCAGCTCCGCGTAGCACTCGTCGGAGACGACGACGGCGCCGATCGCGCGCGCGGCGTCGACCACGGCGCGCAGCGCCGCGGCGTCGAGCACGCGGCCGGTGGGGTTGCCCGGGCTGTTGACCCAGACCATCTTGACGTCGTCCCGGCCGGCCCAGTCGGCGACGTCGTCCGTGGCCAGCGGCGTGGCGCCGGCCGCGCGGATGCCCGCGAGGTAGGTGGGGTAGGCCACGGCGGGGTGCACCACCACGTCACCGGGACCCAGGTGCAGCAGGGAGGGCAGCAGCCCGACGAGCTCCTTGGAGCCGATGGTCGGGACCACGGCCGCGGGGTCGAGGCCCGGCACGCCGCGGCGCCGGGCGAACCAGTCCGCCACGGCCCGGCGCAGGGCCGGGGTGCCCGCGGTCATCGGGTAGCCCGGCGCGTTCGACGCGGCCTCGAGGGCCTTCCGCACGACCTCGGGCGTCGGGTCCACGGGCGTGCCCATGGACAGGTCGATCAGCCCGCCCGGGTGCGCCTTCGCCGTGGCGGAGATGCCGTCGATCGAGTCCCAGGCGAAGGGCAGGTCCGAGAGGTCGCGCAGGCCCACGTCAGGCCTGGGGCGGAAGGGCCGCGATCATCGGGTCGTCCTTCTCGATGACGCCCATCTTCGCGGCGCCGCCCGGCGAGCCCAGGCTGTCGAAGAACTCCACGTTCGCGCGGTAGTAGTCCTTCCACTCGTCGGGGACGTCGTCCTCGTAGTAGATGGCCTCGACCGGGCAGACCGGCTCGCAGGCGCCGCAGTCCACGCACTCGTCCGGGTGGATGTACAGGGAGCGGCTGCCCTCGTAGATGCAGTCCACGGGACACTCCTCGATGCACGCCCGGTCCTTGACGTCGACGCACGGCTGAGCGATCACGTAGGTCACTTGGAGGGTGTCCTTCCACTTCCGGACTGAGGATCATGCACGATGCCGACCGCGGGACCGGCCCGGCGGGGCGATCCTAGTATCTCCCGGGACACCCCCTTGATCCCACCGGTCTCACGCAGCGGAAGGAGAAGAGACGTGACATTCGCTACACCGGCCGCGCCCGGAGGGTGGCGGGGCCTGCGCCCCGGCACCCGCGTGGTGGTCCGGCGGCGGCTCACGCCGGCCGGCCCGGTCGTGTCCGACGGCGGCACGGCGCACCGCTGGACGGACCTGATCGGCCACGTCGTCGAGGTCTCGGACGCCGGCCTGCGGCTGCGCACCGACCCGGCACCCGGCCGCGGCGAGCCGAAAGAGGTCACGGTGCCGGCCGCGCAGATCGAGGCCGCCAAGCCGATCCCGCCGCGTCCGGCACGCCCGGCACGCAGGCCGCAGCAGTGAGATCGGTCGGTCGCATCGAGATCGGTCGGTCAGGTGACCGATCTCAACGCAACCGACCGAACTCGGCGGGCTAGGGAGGGGGAGGGGGGTCAGGCGTTCTGGTCCACCCAGATGACGCCCGTGGGGCACATGCTCACGGCCTCCTGCACCGCGAAGTCCTGCTCGGGAGCCGGGCGCTCGTCGAGCAGCACGACGATGCCCTCCTCGTCCTGGTCGAACACGTCGGGTGCGAGCAGGACGCACTGGCCGGCGCCGCAGCAGGCGTCACGGTCCACGTTGATCTTCATAGGGGTCACTCTTCCCACTTGACGGGCAGTTCGTCGAATCCGGCCACCAGCAGGCCCTCCTTGCGCGGCACCGACTCGACGTCCACCGCCAGCGCGAGGCTCGGCACCTTGCGCACCAGCGCGGCGAGCACGATCTGCAGCTCGGTGCGGGCCAGGGACTGGCCGAGGCACGAGTAGGCGCCCGCGCCGAACGAGAGGTGGGGGTTCGGACGGCGGCCCAGGTCCATCTCGGCCGCGCCCTCGAAGGTGCCCTCGTCGCGGTTCGCCGCCGCCAGGCTGCACACCACGGTCGTGCCCGCGGGGACGGTCTCCCCGGCGATCTTGATCTCCTCGTCCACCCAGCGCACCATGCCGAAGCCGGCGTTGGGGTCGAACCGGAGCGACTCCTCGACCGCGCTGCGCACCAGCGAGGGGTCGGCGACGAGCTGCTCCCACCGGGAGCGGTCGCCCAGGAACAGCGCCATCATCTTGGCGATGTGGCTCGCGGTGGTCTCGTGGCCGGCCACGAGCAGCGCCATGCTGGTGCCGATCACGGTCTGCGCCGTCAGCCGCGGGTCGTTCTGGTCCACGAGCGCGATCAGCTCGGAGATGAGGTCGTCGCCCGGCTGCGCCCGCTTGGCCTCGACCAGGGCCGCCATGTACGCGCCGAACTCCTGGCGCGCCGCCGAGATCTCCTCCTGGGTGTACCGGGTGGTGCTCAGCGCCGTGTCCGACCAGTACGGGAACCGCTCGCGCTGGTCCTCCGGCACACCCAGCAGCTCGCAGATGACCCAGACGGGCAGCGGGAACGCGAGCGCCGGCACCAGGTCGGCCGGGCCGCCGGCGGCCAGCATGTCGTCGATGAGCTGCTCGGCCCGGGCCGTGATGCCGGGGGCCAGCGCCTGCACCCGCTTGGCGGTGAAGGTCGCGTTGACCAGCCGCCGCCAGGCCTGGTGCTGCTCCTCGTCGGCCATGACCCCGGTCGGGTCGTTGCTGAACGTGCCGCCGTCGTCCTGGGAGCCCACGCCCGTGCCGCCGGACGGGATGACGCGGCCGAACCGGCCGTCGGTGAGCATGCCGCGGACGTCGTCGTACCGGGTGAGCAAGGTGGCCTCGCCGCCGCTGGCGAGGCGCACCTTGGCCACAGGACACTGCTGGCGCAGCTCCTCCCACTCCGGTGGCGGCTCGATCGCGCGATCCGACGGGATGGGGTAATCGAGCAGGTCAGACATCTTGTCCTCCGGTTGGCTGAGGGGGTGTTCCCGCCCATCCAATACCGGTCCGGGTGAATCGGACAAGGGTGTCCGGTTCTCAGGCGTTGGCGACCAGGCCCAGCTCCGCGACGCTCGCCAGGTGCCGGTGCCGCGGCACGATCCGCACCGTGTAGCCGAACGGCCCGGACGTGTCCAGGTCCACCTCGCCGCCGAACGCGTGCCGCCCCGCCTCGTAGGACTCCACGAGGGCGAGCGGCTCGGCCGTGAACTCGTCGATGACGTCGGCCTCGGTGACCCGGCCGTGCACCACCTGGACGTCCACGTCCTCGGGCGAGAGCGGCCCGAGCGAGACGTAGGCGCGCACCGTCAGCCGGTCGCCGACCCGCACCGCCTCGCCGATGCCCGCCGACTCGACGTGGTCCACGCGCACCTGCGGCCACGAGGCGCGCACGTGGGCCTTCCAGCCCGCGAGGTCCTTGGCCGCGGCGAACCCGTCGGCGGCGAGCAGCCGCCCGGCCTCGGCCGCCGGGGCGTACAGCCCGTGCACGTACTCGCCGACCATGCGCGTGGCCTGCACCTTCGGGCCGAGGGTGGCCAGCGTGTGCCGCACCATCTCCAGCCAGCGGCTCGGCACGCCGTCGGCGGACCGGCCGTAGAAGGCGGGCGCCACCTGGGACTCCACCAGGTCGTACAGGGCGGCGGCCTCCAGGTCGTCACGGCGGTCGGCGTCCTCGACGCCGTCGGCCGTGGGGATGCCCCAGCCGTTCTCGCCGTCGTACCACTCGGCCCACCAGCCGTCCTCGATGGAGAGGTTCAGGCCGCCGTTGAGCGCCGACTTCATGCCAGAGGTGCCGGACGCCTCCAGCGGCCGCAGCGGGTTGTTCAGCCAGACGTCGCAGCCCGGGTACAGCGACTGCGCCATACCGATGTCGTAGTTCGGCAGGAACACGATGCGGTGGCGCACCTCGGGGTCGTCGGCGAACCGGACGAGCTGCTGGATCAGCCGCTTGCCGGAGTCGTCGGCCGGGTGCGACTTGCCGGCCACGATGAGCTGCACCGGCCGCTCCGGGTGCAGCAGGAGCGCTTTGAGCCGCTCGGTGTCGCGCAGCATGAGCGTGAGCCGCTTGTAGGTGGGCACGCGGCGGGCGAAGCCGATGGTGAGCACGTCGGGCGACAGCACGTCGTCGACCCAGCCGAGCTCGGCCGGGGACGCCCCGCGCTCGCGCCAGGACTTGCGCACCCGCCGCCGGGCCTCGGCCACGAGCTCGGCGCGCATCTCGCCGCGCAGGGCCCACAGCTCGGCGTCGGACACCTTGCCCGGGTCGAGCCAGCCGCCCGACGCCTCGGGCGCGGTGATCTCGTCCAGGCCCATCCGCTCGGCCTCCACGGCGGCCAGCCGCGGCGCCACCCAGGTGGGCGAGTGCACGCCGTTGGTGACCGAGGTGATGGGCACCTCGCGCGAGTCGAAGCCGGGCCACAGACCCTCGAACATCTCGCGGGAGACCTGGCCGTGCAGCAGCGAGACGCCGTTCGCCCGGCCGCCGAGCCGCAGGCCCATCACCGCCATGTTGAAGACGGTGGGGTCGCCGCCGTCGTAGTCCTCCGCGCCGAGGGCGAGCACGGTCTCGACCGGCACGCCGGGCATCGTGTTGTCGCCGCCGAAGTACGCGCTGACCAGTTCCTTGGGGAACCGGTCGATGCCGGCCGGGACCGGCGTGTGCGTGGTGAAGACGGTCGCCGCGCGCACGGCCTCGTGGGCCTCGCCCACGCTGAGCCCGGAGCCGACGAGCTCGCGGATGCGCTCGACGCCGAGGAACCCGGCGTGCCCCTCGTTGGTGTGGTAGACCTCCGGCTCCGGCGCGCCGGTCAGCCGCGACCAGGCGCGCAGCGCACGCACGCCGCCCACGCCGAGCAGGAGCTCCTGCTGCAGGCGGTGCTCGCCGCCGCCGCCGTACAGGCGGTCGGTCACCTTGCGGGCCGCGTCGTCGTTCTCGGGCACGTTCGAGTCGAGCAGCAGCAGCGGCACCCGGCCCACGGCCGCAACCCACACGTGCGCGTGCAGGCTGCGCCCGCCGGGCAGGGCGAGCGAGATGACGGCGGGCGTGCCGTCGTCCTCGCGCAGCACCGCGAGCGGCAGGCCGTCCGGGTCGAGCAGCGGGTAGGTCTCCACCTGCCAGGCGTCGCGCGTGAGCGACTGCCGGAAGTAGCCGGCGCCGTACAGCAGGCCCACGCCCACGATGGGCACGCCCATGTCGGACGCGCTCTTGAGGTGGTCGCCCGCCAGGATGCCGAGGCCGCCCGAGTACTGCGGCAGCACCGAGGTGATGCCGAACTCCGGCGAGAAGTAGGCGATCGCGCGCGGCAGCTCGCCGCCGGCCGTCGTGGTGCGGCCCTGGTACCAGCGCGAGTCGCGCAGGTAGTGGTGCAGGTCGTCGGCCGCCGCCCGCACCCGCCCCGTGAACTCCTCGTCGGCCGCGAGCGCCGCGAGGCGTTCGGAGCCGAGCGCGGCGAGCAGGGCGACGGGGTCGCCGCGGACGTCGGACCAGAGGTCGGGGTCGATGCTCGCGAACAGCTCGCGTGTCGGCGCGTGCCAGGACCAACGGAGGTTCTGGGCCAGCTCGTCGAGCGCCGCGAGCTGCTCGGGGAGGACCGTGCGGACGGTGAATCTGCGGATCGCTCTCACCGGCAGAACACTACGCACTTGTCCGGGCGAGCACACCTGTTGCCGCGGGCTTCACCGACCCGTCCGACGACGTTCACCGGACCTCGGCGCGCCCCGCAGGCGAGTGACCCGAACCGGTCGATAGCGTGTTCCGGTGAGCCCGCACACGACTCCCGGCCGGATCGGCCGCATCCCCGTCCTCGAGGTCGCCCCTGTCGTCGAAGGGGGCCGCTGGCCTGCGAAGGCGGTGGTCGGCGAGGTGGTCCCCGTGGAGGCCACGGTCTTCCGCGAGGGGCACGACGCCGTGTCCGCGACGGCCGTGCTGGTCGCCCCCGATGGGTCGGACCACTCGTGGGCGCCCATGACCGACGTCGCGCCCGGCCTGGACCACTTCCTGGGCGAGCTGCAGCCCGACGCCGAGGGCGACTGGACCTTCCGCGTCGAGGCGTGGTCGGACCCGTACGCGACGTGGGTGCACGACGCCGGGATCAAGATCGCCGCGGACATCGACACGGACCTGATGCTCGCCGAGGGCGTGCGGCTGTTCGACCGGATCTGCCGCCTGGTGCCGGGCGACCAGCTCGTCGCGGCAGGCCGGACGGCGCGCGACGCGCGGGTGCTGACGGCCGCCGCCAAGGCGCTGGCCGACGCCCGCCGTCCGGCGCAGGCGCGGTTCGCGGCGGCGACGGCGCCCGAGGTCACCGACGCCCTGCGCCGCGCGCCGCTGCGCGAGCTGGTCTCGGCGTCGGAGGCCTACCCGCTGCGGGTCTCGCGGCGCCTGGCGCTGGCGGGGTCCTGGTACGAGATGTTCCCCCGGTCGGAGGGCGCCTACCAGAAGAAGGACGGCACGTGGGTGTCGGGCACGTTCGCGACGGCGGCCAGGCGGCTGCCGGCCATCGCGGCCATGGGCTTCGACGTGGTCTACCTGACGCCGGTCTCGCCCATCGGCACCACGTTCCGCAAGGGCCGCAACAACACGCTGGAGGCAGCGCCCGGCGACCCGGGCAGCCCCTACGCCATCGGGTCGGCGGACGGCGGGCACGACGCGATCCACCCGGACCTGGGCACGGAGGCGGACTTCCGCGACTTCGTGGGCGCCGCGCGCGCCGTGGGCCTGGAGGTGGCGCTCGACATCGCGCTGCAGTGCTCCCCCGACCACCCGTGGGTCACCGAGCACCCGGAGTGGTTCGTGGTGCGCGCGGACGGGTCGATCGCGTACGCGGAGAACCCGCCCAAGAAGTACCAGGACATCTACCCGCTCAGCTTCGACACCGACCCCGACGGCCTGTACGCGGCGGTGCTCGGCGTGATCCGAACGTGGATCGACCGGGGCGTCACCCTGTTCCGCGTCGACAACCCGCACACCAAGCCGCTCGACTTCTGGGAGTGGCTGCTGGCGGAGGTGCACGCGACGAACCCGGAGGTCATCTTCCTGTCGGAGGCGTTCACCAAGCCCGCGATGATGCAGACGCTGGCCCGGATCGGCTTCCACCAGTCGTACACCTACTTCACCTGGCGCAACACCAAGGAGGAGGTCGAGGAGTACCTGGCGGAGGTGAGCGGGCCGCAGGGCTCGGTGCTGCGCCCGTCGTTCTGGCCCACCACCCACGACATCCTGCCGCCCTACCTGATCGAGGGCGGCGTCTCGGCGTTCGCCGTGCGCGCGGTGCTGGCGGCCACGGGCTCGCCCACGTGGGGCATCTACTCCGGCTACGAGCTGGTGGAGAACGTGCCCCGCCCGGGCGTCGAGGAGCAGATCGACAACGAGAAGTACGAGTACCGGCCGCGCGACTGGGCGCGTGCCGACGAGTACGGGATCGCCCTCCTGCTCGGTGAGCTGAACGCGATCCGCCGCACGCACCCGGCCCTGGGCCAGCTGCGCAACCTGACCGTGCACCCGACCACGAACGACCAGGTGGTCGCGTACTCGCGCCGGATCTCGGCCGATCACGCGTCGCGCGCGACAGGGGCGGCGGCGGGCCGCACCATGAGAGCAGGGGGTAACGATCGGCGTGCCCCGCGGCACGACGACGTGATCGTGGTCGTGCTGAACCTGGACCCCCGGAACGTGCAGGAGTCTGTAGTGCACCTGGATCTCTCCGCCCTCGGCCTCAGCGCCCCCGACGGCGACGACAACGCCCCGTTCTACGTCGCGCACGACCTCCTGTCGGGCGAGACCTACGGCTGGGGAGCTCATCCCTGGGTGCGCCTCGACCCGCAGGTCCGGGTGGCCCACGTGCTGCAGGTGGGCCCCGCATGACGACGTTCGGGCCGGGTGGCCCCGCCGTCGGGCCGCCGGAGGGATATCCCGCACAGCCGACGCCGGAGCGGCCGGCCGCGCCGGAACGCCCGCCCATGCCCAACCCGCCGTCGGTCCCGGTGCCCGTCCAGGCGCTGCCGCCGCGGCGGCAGCCGCGCCTCGACGCCCGGCGCAAGGGGCTCGTCGACGACCCCGAGTGGTACAAGAAGGCCGTCTTCTACGAGGTCATGATCCGGTCGTTCTCCGACTCGGGCGACAACGGGACCGGCGACCTGCGGGGCCTCGTCGAGCGCCTCGACTACCTGGAGTGGCTCGGCGTCGACTGCCTGTGGCTGCCGCCCTTCTTCCCGTCCCCGCTGCGTGACGGCGGGTACGACGTCGCCGACTTCACCGCGGTCTCGCCGCAGTTCGGCACCATCTCGGACTTCAGCGACCTGGTCGCCGCCGCGCACGAGCGCGGCATCCGCGTGGTGATCGACCTGGTCATGAACCACACCAGCGACGCCCACCCGTGGTTCCAGGCGTCCCGCGCCGACCCGGACGGCCCGTACGGCGACTTCTACGTGTGGAGCGACGACGCCACGCAGTACCAGGACGCCCGGATCATCTTCGTGGACACCGAGACCTCGAACTGGACGTTCGACCCGGTGCGGCGGCAGTACTTCTGGCACCGGTTCTTCAGCCACCAGCCCGACCTCAACTTCGAGAACCCGCGCGTCGTCGAGGCCATGCTCGACGTCGGCCGGTTCTGGCTGCAGCTCGGGGTGGACGGGTTCCGGCTCGACGCCGTGCCGTACCTGTTCGAGTCCGAGGGCACCAACTGCGAGAACCTGCCCGAGACGCACGCGTTCCTGCGCCGGGTGCGGCAGATGATCGACACCGAGTTCCCGGGCCGCATCATGCTGGCCGAGGCCAACCAGTGGCCCGCGGACGTCGTGGAGTACTTCGGCACGGACGACGACCCCGAGTGCCACATGTGCTTCCACTTCCCGGTGATGCCGCGCATCTTCTACGCGATCCGCGACCAGCGGGCCCGCCAGCTCCTGGAGATCCTCGCGGACACCCCCGCGATCCCCGCGAGCGGGCAGTGGAGCACGTTCCTGCGCAACCACGACGAGCTCACCCTCGAGATGGTGTCCACCGAGGAGCGCGCCAGCATGTACGGCTGGTACGCCCCCGACCCCCGGATGCGCGCGAACGTCGGCATCCGACGGCGGCTCGCGCCGCTGCTGGACAACTCCCGCAAGGAGATCGAGCTGGCCAACGCCCTGCTCCTGTCGATGCCGGGCACGCCGTGCCTCTACTACGGCGACGAGATCGGCATGGGCGACAACATCTGGCTGCCCGACCGCGACGCGGTGCGCACCCCGATGCAGTGGACGCCGGACCGCAACGCCGGCTTCTCCACCGCCGACCCGGGCAAGCTGTACCTGCCGCTGGTCCAGTCGCTGGTGCACCACTACCAGCACACCAACGTCGAGGCCCAGCTCGCGCAGCCGACGTCGCTGCTGCACTGGATGCACAACATGCTGGCGTTCCGACGGCTGCACCCCACGTTCGGCACGGGCGACTTCACGGCGCTGGACTGCGACGACGAATCGGTGCTGGCGTTCACGCGCTCCTCGTCCGAGGAGACGCTGCTGATCGCCGCGAACCTCTCGGCGACCGCCCGGTCCTCGACGATCAAGCTCCCGGGCTACGCGGGCTGGACGCTCACCGACGTGTTCGGCGGCGCCGGGTTCCCGAGCGTGGGCGACGACGGCATCCTGACGATGACCTGGGGCGCACGCGACTTCTACTGGCTGGTGCTGGCCCCGCCAGCGCCCGCCGGGGCACCGGCCGCGCCGGACGACACGGCAGGGCAGGCGCGAGCGGTGTGAGCCCGGCGCCCCCCGTCCACGTCTCCCCCGGAGCCGCGCACCTCTCCCCCGAGGTGCTGCGGCTCCTGGACCGGTGGCTGCCCGAGCAGCGCTGGTACCCCGTGCCGGCCGAGGGCGTCACGCACCAGCCGTGGCTCACGGTCACGTTCGGCGGCGTCGCCGACGTCGTCGTCGCGCTCCTGCGGCTGGCGGGCCCCGGGCTGGCGGCGGGCGACGAGTCGCTGGTGATCCAGGTCCCGCTGGTGCTGACCCCGACGGCCGAGCCGGAGGCCGACACGGCCGAGACCGAGGCGGCCGGGCTGATCGGTACCGTCACCACGGCCTCGGGCACTGTGACCGTGCACGACGGCGGGGTGCACCCGGCCGCGTGGCACGCCTACTTCACGGCAGCGCTGCCCGGCACGTGCGAGCCGGAGGACTGCGCCGAGCTCGCCGGGGCGCGGCGCATCTCCGGCGAGCAGTCGAACACCTCCGTGGTGCTGCCCGCCCTGCCGCACTCGACGGGCCGCGGCGGGATGCTGAAGATCCTGCGGACCGTGGCGCTCGGCCCGCACCCCGACGTCGTCATCCCGGCGGCCCTGACCCAGGCCGGGTGGGACGGCGTGCCGCGCTACCTGGGGTCGGTCGAGCTGCCGGCTGACGGTCCCGGGGCTCCTGGGGCTCCTGGGGCGGCGGGTGAGGCACCGGCCCGCGCGCACCTCGCCGTGCTCTCCGAGCTCGTGCACGAGGCGACCGACGGGTTCGAGCTGGCCTGCGCCTACGCGGCGCGGGACGAGGACTTCGGGGAGCGCGCGCTGGAGCTGGGCGCCGTCGTCGCGCACCTGCACACCGCCCTGCGCGAGACGCTGGGCCCCGGCCCTGCGCTCGAGCCCGCGGGCTTCATGGGCGTGCTGCGCCGCCGGGCCGCCGAGGCCTTCGCGGACGTCCCCGCCCTGGCCCCGCACCGCGCGGGCGTCACCGCGCTGTACGACTCCCTGAGCGCGCGCCTGTCGGCGGTCGTGGACGGCGGCGGGGTCGTGGCGCTGCAGGCGATCCACGGCGACCTGCACCTGGGCCAGGCCCTCTGGTCACCGGACGGCTGGAAGGTGCTCGACTTCGAGGGCGAGCCGCAGCGCCCCGTCTCCGAGCGCACCGCCCCCGACCTGCCGCTGCGTGACGTCGCCGGGTTGCTCCGGTCGCTGGACTACGCCGCCGCCGTCGGCCACGCGACGGACCCGCAGTGGGTGTCGCACGCCCAGATCAGCTTTCTCGAGGGGTACCGGCAGGCCAGCGGCGAGGACCACGCGACGCCGCTCGCGGCGGAGGAGGTGGCGACGTCCGGCACCGTGCTCGACGTCGGCACCGCCGAGCTCCTGCTGCGCGCCCTGACCGTGGACAAGGCCCTGTACGAGGTGGTCTACGAGTTCCGGCACCGCCCGGCGTGGATGCACATCCCGCTCGCCGCGGTGGAGCGCGTGCTGAGCACGTGACCTGGGTGTCGGCGCGCCCCGGGTACGTGTCGCACGCCACGCTCCGGACGTGGAAAGGTAAACCCATGGCAGACCTGCCCGACGTCGACCTCGAGGCGCTGACCGCCGTCGCGTCCGGAACCCACCACGACCCGCACACCGTGCTCGGCCCCCACCTCCTCGACGGGCCCTGGACCGTGGTCCGTGCCCTGCGTCCGCTCGCCGACGAGGTGGTCGTCGTCATGGCGAGCGCCGACGGCGGCGCGGAGGTCGAGGCGACCCACCAGGGGGCGGGCGTCTGGGCCGCCGTCGTCCCGGCGGCCGAGGAGGCGGACGGGTCGCGGCACGCCCCCGACTACCGCATCCGCACCCGGTCCGGCACGGACACCTGGACCTCCGACGACCCGTACCGGTTCCTGCCCACCCTGGGCGAGGTGGATCTGCACCTGATCGGCGAGGGGCGGCACGAGCAGCTCTGGCAGGTGCTCGGCGCGAACCCGCACCGGTACCCGAGCGCAGGCGGCGACATCGCCGGCGTCGCCTTCGCCGTGTGGGCCCCGAACGCGCGCGGCGTGCGGCTCGTGGGCGACCACAACGGCTGGGGCGGCACGCACCCGATGCGGTCGCTCGGCCACACGGGTGTCTGGGAGCTGTTCGTCCCCGACGTCGGCCCGGGCCTGCGCTACAAGTTCGAGATCCTGGGGGCCGACGGCGTCTGGCGCGCCAAGGCCGACCCGCTCGCCAAGGCGACGGAGCAGCCGCCCGCGACCGCGAGCGTCGTCACCACCTCGACGTACGAGTGGCAGGACGACGCGTGGCTCGCCGCCCGGTCCGCCACGGACCCGCACTCCGCGCCGCTGAGCGTGTACGAGGTGCACCTGGGCTCCTGGCGTCCGGGCCTCGGCTACCGGGAGCTCGCCGAGCAGCTCACCGACTACGTCGTCGAGCAGGGCTTCACGCACGTGGAGCTCATGCCGGTCGCGGAGCACCCGTACGGCGGGTCGTGGGGCTACCAGGTCACGAGCTACTACGCGCCGACGTCGCGGTTCGGCTCGCCCGACGACTTCCGGTACCTCGTGGACCGGCTGCACCAGGCCGGCGTCGGCATCGTGCTGGACTGGGTGCCCGCGCACTTCCCCCGCGACGAGTTCGCCCTGGCCCGGTTCGACGGCACGCCCCTGTACGAGCACCCGGACCCGCGGCGCGGCGAGCAGCAGGACTGGGGCACGCTGATCTTCGACTTCGGCCGCCGCGAGGTGCGCAACTTCCTGGTCGCCAACGCCACGTACTGGTTCGAGGAGTTCCACGTCGACGCCCTGCGCGTGGACGCCGTCGCCTCCATGCTCTACCTCGACTACTCGCGCAAGGACGGCGAGTGGACGCCCAACGTGCACGGCGGCCGGGAGAACCTGGAGGCCATCGCGTTCCTCCAGGAGGCGAACGCGACCGCCTACCGGCGCACCCCGGGCGTCATGATGATCGCCGAGGAGTCGACGGCGTTCCCGCAGGTCACCGGGCCGACGTCGAGCGGCGGGCTGGGCTTCGGCCTGAAGTGGAACATGGGCTGGATGAACGACACCCTGCGCTACCTCGCGGAGGACCCGTACAACCGGCGCTACCACCACGGCGAGCTCACGTTCTCGCTGGTGTACGCGTTCACCGAGCAGTTCGTGCTGCCGATCAGCCACGACGAGGTGGTGCACGGCAAGGGCTCGCTGCTGCGCAAGATGCCCGGCGACCGGTGGCAGCAGCTCGCCGGGGTCCGCTCGTTCCTGGCCTACCAGTGGAGCCATCCCGGCAAGCAGCTGCTGTTCATGGGCTGCGAGTTCGCGCAGGACACGGAGTGGGCCGAGTCCGAGGGCCTGCGCTGGGACCTGCTCGGCGACGCCGGGCACTCGGGCGTGCAGCACCTGGTCCGGGACCTGAACGCGCTGTACCGCGCGACGCCCGCGCTGTGGGAGCTGGACTTCGACCCGGCGGGCTTCGAGTGGCTGGAGTCCGACGACGCCGACCACAACGTGCTCGCCTACGTGCGCCGGTCGCGCTCCGGGGACCCGGTGGTGGTGGTCGTGAACTTCGCGGGTGTGCCGCACGAGGGCTACCGGCTGCCGCTGCCGGACGTGCCTCGGGCCGGGGGCTCGGCGGGGAGCGAGCCGGGATCGCGGGTCGAGCCTGTCGAGACCCTCCCGCCCGCCGAGCCGGTCGAGACGACGGTCCGGCCGGGGCTCGCCGCGACGGGACCGCTGGTCGACACCGTCGCGGCCGGATCGGGCCCGGTGTGGCGCGAGGTGCTCAACACCGACGCGACGGTCTACGGCGGCTCCGGTGTGGGCAACATGGGCAGCGTCCAGGCCGAGCCGGTCCCGCACCACGGCCGCAACTGGTCGGCGGCGATGCGCATCCCGCCGCTGGGCGCGCTGGTCCTGGTCCCGGAGTAGCCCTTCCCGAGGTACCGCGATCACTTTCGAGGCCTAAGCTTCTTCGCTCTGAGCTGGCTCAAAGCGAAGAAACTTAGGCCTCGAAGGTGATCAGCGAACCGGACTGCCGACGCGGCCGACGCGGCCGGCCGGCGTACCCGCTCAGTACAGGCTGATCGCCAGACGCTTGCGGGCCTTGCTGACGCGCGGGTCCGTGGTGCCGGCCACCTCGAAGAGCTCCAGGAGCCGCACCCGGATCTTCTCCTTGCCGTCGGCGTCCGTCTCGGTCAGGAGGTCGAGCAGGCGCGCGAACGCGTCGTCCACCTTGCCGCCCAGCATGTCCATGTCGGCGACGGCGAGCGCCGCGTCGACGTCGGACGGCGCCGCCGCGGCGGCCTGCCGCACGGCCGCGAGGTCGGAGTCGTGGGTGCGCTGCATGAGGTGCACCTGGGCGAGGCCGGCCGTGGCGTCGGCGTCCTTCGGGTCCTGGCGCAGGGCCTTCTCGTAGGCCGCGGCGGCACCCGCGAGGTCGTCGCGCTCGATCGCGTCGTACGCCTCCTGGTGCAGCGGGGGCAGCGGCTGCTCCGGCTCGGGCTCGGGCTCGTCACCCGTGGGGGCGGCGCCGCCCGGGGCCAGGCCGGTGACGCCGTTCTGCTCGGCGGCGGCCAGCACCTGGTCGAGCACGCCGCGGATCTGCTGCTCGTCCGCACCGCCCTGGAACAGGGGCAGGGGCTGGCCCTGCAGCACGGCGACGACGGTGGGCACGCCCTGCACCTGGAACGCGGCGGCGACCTGCGGGTTGGCCTGCGCGTCCACGCGGCCCAGCAGGAACCGGCCGGCGTACTCCTGCGCGAGGCGGCCCATGGTGGCGCCCAGCTCGGCGTTCGCCTGGTCGGTCGGGATCCACAGCAGGATCACCACCGGGTAGGTGGCCGAGTCGCGGACGAGCTGCTCGAAGTTCGCCTCGCTCACGTCCACCACGAACCCGCCGGCTTCGGGTGCGCCGCCTGGCTGCCCGGGCGGCGGCGCCTGGGGACGGTTGAGGGCGGACAGGTCGACGGCGCCGCGCACCGCGAACTCGGGCTGCGGGCTCCGGGCGGGGCCGGGCTGAGGGGAGGTACTGCTCATGGGGGCAATCCTAATGAACCACGCGATCGATACCCGTCGACTCCGCTCTGGGCGATCAGCGGGTCACTTGTTCGAGACCGAGGTGGGCACGCGGTGGAAGCCCAGCAGGGTGACCTGGTCCGACGAGTCGGCGGGCGGCACGTACAGCGCGACCAGGTCGCGGTAGACGACCTTCATCACCGCGGTGCCCTTGGCGTTGCCCCACAGCGCCTTGGCCGACGGCGTGCTCGGCGTCAGGCGCCATCCCTTCTCCGCCTGCAGGGTCTCCTGGCTCACCAGCGCCGCCAGCACCACGGCGCCCCCGTCGGCCGTGCGGACCGCCTTGACCGGGTCCTTCGTCGGCTCGTAGCCGACCTCGAAGGTGCCCTTGGCCTCCTTGTCCTCCTTCTTGATCGCCGCGAGGTAGCTCTCACCGGTGTTGCGCAGGTACTGCCGCAGGTCGTCGTCGCCGAAGTTCTCGGCGTACTTCGACCGGTCGTCGATGCTCAGGACCGACGCGTACTGCTGCGCGACGTCCTGCGGCGAGATCTTGAGGCTCGTGTCGTCCGCCGCGACGGCCGGGCTGCCCAGCTTCGCCTCCGCGAACTGCGGCATGGTCACCCCGGGCGCGAGGTAGACGAAGCCCCACATCTTGTACTGGTCCCGGGGCGAGGGCTGCTCGAACGCCGCGAGGAGCGGCGTGGTCTTCTTGTCGGGCTGCTCCGTGATGACGAAGCTGCTGCGCGGCCAGCCCTGCTCGGACGGCAGGATCAGCTGCCGGCCGGCCAGCGACAGGCCGGCCAGTGCCTTCTCGTCGCCGGCCGCGGCGATCCGCATCTCGGCCCGGCGCAGCTCGAGCGCCGGACCGGAGAGCCGTTCCTCCAGCGCCTTCGAGCCCTCGTCGCCCTTCGCGCCGTCGACGACCGCCGTCACCTGCTCCAGGATCTTGCGCTCCTGGGTCTCGCTGACGACCGCCGCGACCACCGGGGCATCGGCGACCGGGACGGGGAGCTCGGTGGTACACCCCGTGAGCAGGAGTGACGTGACGGCGAGGGCGGCGGGCGCGACGAGCCCGGAACGCGCAAAAGGTGGCCTCCGTGAATTCACGGAGGCCACCTTAGCCAGGGCTGACGGTGAGGTCAGCGAAAGCGTCAGCCGTTCGAGACCGACGACGGCACGTGCTCGTAGCCGACCAGGCTGATCTGGTCCTCCGAGTCCTTCGGCGGCACGTACATGGCCACCATGTCCTCGTAGTTGATCTCCACCACGTTGGTCGGGTCGGCGTCGCCCCACAGGGCCTGGGTCGTCTTGGTCGGCGGGCCGATCTCGCAGCCCTCCTCCTTGGCGGTGATGGTCTCCTTGCTGATCATCGCCGCCATCACGAGAGCCCCACCGTCCGCGGTCCGGACCGACTTGACCGGGTCCTTGGTGGGCTCGTACTCGACCTTGAAGGCGCCCTTGCAGTCCTCCTTGTTGATCGCCTCGACCTGCAGCTTGCCGTAGTCCCGGAAGAACTGGCGCAGGTCGTCGTCGGCGAAGTTGCCGGCGTACTTCGAGTCCTTGTCGACCGTCAGCACGGAGGCGTACTGCTTGATGACGGTCTCGGGCGTCTCCTTGAGACTCTCGTCGTCCGCCCCCACCGCGGCGCTGCCCAGGTCGGCCTCCGCGAACTGCGGCATGGTCACGCCCGGCAGCAGACGGACCCAGCCCCACAGCTTGTACTGCTCGCGGGCCTCGCCCTGGTTGAACGCCATGAGCACCGGCGTGGTGAGGTCCTTGGGCTGCACCGTGATGGCGAAGCTGCTGCGCGGCCACTCCTGGTCGGACGGCAGGATGACCTGCTGCATCTCCATGTTGAGGTCCGTCAGCGGCTCGTCGTCCTTGCGGGCGCCGGCCACCTTGAGCTGGGTCTCACGGATCTTGAGCGCGGGCCCGGACAGGCGCTCGCCCAGCGAGTCCGCCTCCTTCGCCTTGGTCACGCCGTCGACGACGCCGGACACCTTGTCCAGGATCTTGCGCTCCTGGGCCTGCGTCACGACGGCCGCCGCGACCGGCGCCTCGGGCTTGGGGACGGGGAGCTCCTCGGCGCAGCCGGCCAGCAGGCCGGTTGCCAGCACGGTCGCTACCACGGCCATGGATCGGGTCGTGGTCCGTCTCATCTGTTACCTCCGTCGTCGTTCCCCGTGACCCCCCAGGTCTGACGCCACGCGGCAGCACGGCTGCTGGGCGTCTCCTGCTCGGGCTCGGGTTCGGGCTGCGGTTCTGCTGCGGGTACGGCCGGCATGGCGCCGGTCGCCGCCCGGCGCTGCGCCTGCTCGCGCATGCGCATCTCGCGCCGGGTCATCGGCTTGCCCGACGGCGCGGGCGCGGCCTCGGCGGGTGCCGGTGCCGCGGGGCGGCCAGGAGCCGGCTGCGTGTGCTCGGGGACGGCGCCGCCGAACGACGGGGGCGTCGTCGGCTGAGCCTGTGCCGGAGCCGCCGCGGGAGCACCCGGGGCCTGGCTGCGGCGGCTGCGGCGGATCCCGCGGATGGACGCCGCCGGGGCGGCGGCCGGCTCGGGCGCGGGTGCCGGCTCGGGCGCGGGTGCCGGCTCGGGAGCCGGGGCGGGCGTGATCGGTGCCGCACCGCCGAAGGGGGCGGGCGCGGACGCGGGCGCCCCCCAGGCCTGCGTGCGGTCCTCCTGGGGCTGGGACGCACCTGGCTGGGACGCACCCGGCTGGGACGCACCGGGCTCGGGCGTACCCGGCTCGGGCCGGCCCGGCAGCGGCGTGCCCCGCTCGGGGCGACCGCGGCCCGGCCGCTCCGGGGCCGCCGGCGGGAAGGCCGCCGTGCCGCCGTCGGGCGCGCCGAGGGCGGGCGGGAACCCGCCGCGCGGCTCTTCTGGGTGCTGGTCCCGCTCGTCGCCGTCCACCCCGAAGACCGCGTCGCGGCGCGGCAGCTCGGAGCCCGACTGGCGGGTACGGACCGCGGACGGAGCGTCCTTCTTGCCGCCGCGCTTCTTGCCGCGGCGGGCACCGAGCAGCATAAAGACGCCGAGGATCAGGGCGAAGCCGCCGCCGAGCACGCCCGGCCACAGGTACGGGGTGTTGACGGGCCGGGGCCAGGTGAGCTGGAGCGTGGGCGCCTCGGCGCCCTTGCCGACGCCCGCGGCCAGCAGCACGACGCGGCCGGGCTGCTCGGTCCAGCGCATCTGGACCGAGCCCTCGCCGCTGACCTCGGTGATCCACATGTCGGAGCCGGCGGGGTCCGGGCCGCTGGCCGGCTTCTCGGCCGGCTCGGCGGACTCTTCGTCGTCAGTGGTGGTGGGCGTGCCCGGGGCGACGCTCAGCGTCTCCCACGAGGACAGGCCGGTCACCGAGTCGTAGGGGTCGCTGCCGACCCAGCCGAGCACGTCGACGTCGGACCCGAGTGCGAGCGTGACCTTCTGTCCCTCGGGGACAGTGGCTTTCACGGTCACCTGGTCGTCGACGAGGCCCAGGACGCCGGGCTCGGTCACGACCATGGTTCCGTCGCCGCTGGGGGTCGCGGTCGCGACAACAGTGTCGGAATCGCGCAGGACGGTTGCCGTCGCGATCCCGAATCCGATCCCGCCGAGGCCGACCAGGATCAGGAGGATCGCCAAAAACCTTTGCACCACCGATTCCCTTCGAAATATAGGGCGCGAGCCCGTCGATCAGGTGGATGTTCCAGCATAGGGACCGAACTCAGAGCACTGTCCAATGACAGGTGTGCTTGTGAGGTTCGGCCGGGACTCTCACTCTTCCTTCACCGAGGTCTGCCTGAACCGCCACGGCGGTGCAGGGGTCCCGGGCCAGCGGGCAGTATTCCACGCATTGCGTAGATTGCATCCCACTGCGGAGTATCCACATCCGCAGAAGGCACGTATTCTGGGCGCCGGACGGGCCGTACAAACGGCGTCCCAGGGGGGAGCCTGACCCGCGCCTCACCAAGTTCCGACACTGGAGGTCTGCACCGTGTCCGACGAGCGCTCGCTCTTCCCGACTGCCATGCGTGGTTACGACCGCGACCAGGTGCACGCGCACCTGGACCGACTGAACCACGCCCTCGAAGAGGCGCGCAGGCAGGTCGAGGCCTCTGACGGCCGCGCCATGCAGCTGACGCAGGACCTGAACGACGCCAAGCGCAACCTGCGCGAGACGGAGAAGCCGTCCTACGCCGGCCTGGGTTCGCGCATCGAGCTCCTGCTGCGGTCCGCCGAGGACCAGTCGACCGACATCATCAACCAGGCCAACCAGCAGGCCGCCGACATCATGGCGCGCGCCAAGCTGTCGGGCGGGCAGGTGCGCTCGCGCGCCGAGTCCGAGGTCGCCGAGATGCTCGCCAGCGCTCGCCGCGAGGCCGAGGAGATCCGCACGACCATGGCCGCCGAGGCGGAGGGCCACCTGCTCGCCGCCCAGCGCCGCGCCGAGGAGCTCGTGGGCTCCGCCGAGCGCGAGTCCGCGCAGATCGCCAGCGCGATCAACGCGGAGGAGAGCGAGCGCCGGGCCAGCCTGGAGCGCGAGCTCGGCACCCTGCGGTCGACCGTCGAGCGCGAGACCACCGAGCTGCGCGTCAACACCGAGCGGGACACCGCCAAGCTCCGCGCCCAGGTGAACGCCGAGACCACCGAGCAGCGCGAGACCGCCGAGCGCGACTCGTCCGCGATGCTCGCCAGCGCCCGCGCCGAGTCCGAGCAGATCCTGTCCGAGGCCCGCCGCCAGGCAGCCGAGGCGTCAAACGCCGTCACCACCGAGATGGAGGACCTGCGCGAGCAGGCCCGCGCGGCGCTCGCCCAGGCCGAGCTGGACATCGCCACCCGCAAGGAGGCGGTGGAGAAGGAGCTGGCCGAGCGCCACGAGACGGCCAAGACCGAGACCGCCAAGCTGGTCAGCACGGCCGAGGAGCACGCGGCCGAGGCCGAGAAGCGCGTGGCCGTCGCGCTCGAGCAGTCGGAAAAGATCCGCTCCGAGTCCGACGTCTACGTCAAGGACCTCGTCGCCGACGCCCGCAAGTCCGCGGACCGCATCGTGGCCGACGCCCGCGAGTTCGCCGAGCAGACGATCGACGACGCCCGCGCCGAGGCCGAGTCGAGCCGGTCCGCCGCTCAGCACCAGCTCGAGGACCTCACGCGCCAGCACGACTCGATCAACTCCTACCTCGAGGAGCTGCGCGGCATGCTCGGCACCCCGGCGGCAGCGGCCGGGGCCCCGGCCGCACCGGCTGCTCCGGCGGCCAAGCCCGCGAGCATGGCGGGGGCCACCCCCGCGCAGCAGGCGCGCTTCGCCGTGGTGGGCGACGGCACCGAGGCCGAGCCCGATGTCTCGGGTGACGCCGACGCCTCGATGCCGGCGTCGATCCCGCCGAGCAACCCGACGCCCGTGCCCGTGGGCACCGCGACCGTCGTGATCCCGTCGGTCAAGGGCACCAAGGCCAGCACGAAGGCCGGCCAGGCCGCCTCCGACTCGGCGTCCTCCCCCGCGGAGAGCGAGGAGGCGGACGCCCCCGTCGCCGAGAAGGCCGGCGCGTCGAAGTAGTCCCAGCAGCCGCTGACGAAGGTCGGGGCGCGATCCACCACC